>NZ_JBEZEZ010000019.1:0-59921 GCF_040649155.1 Streptosporangium sp. NPDC049046
GCGGCGGCGCGGTTTTGGCGCTGGCGGGTCCAGACCCGGCCGCAGAGCGCGCAGCAGGATCTGGCGGAGCTGCTGGAGGCGCGCTTCCATCACCGTGCCGCGGGTGATGTCGACGCCGCTCTGGCCGTGACGGATGGGGTGTGTGAGCGGCTGCATACCTGGGGGGCGTGGGGGTGGGAGGAGCAGTTGTGCCACGAGACGTTGTCATGGGCCGCCGACGGCAGCCGGGCCCAGGCTGTCTACCTGCACCAGCTCGGCATCATCGCCCAGCAGCGGGGGGAGTATGAGCGGGCGCTGGAGCACTACCACCGCTCCCTGACCATCAACGAAGACCTCGGCGACCGTGCGGGCATGGCCATCGGCTACCACCAGCTCGGCAGGATCGCCGAGCTGCGGGGGGAGTATGAGCGGGCGCTGGAGCACTACCACCGCTCCCTGGCCATCAAAGAGGAGCTCGGCAACCGTGCGGGCATGGCCAGCTCCTACCACCAGCTCGGCATGATCGCCCAGCAGCGGGGGGAGTATGAGCAGGCGCTGGAGCACTATCACCGCTCCTTGGCCATCGAAGAGGAGCTCGGCAACCGTGCGGGCATGGCCGGCAGCTACCACCAGCTCGGCAGGATCGCCGAGCTGCGGGGGGAGTATGAGCAGGCGCTGGAGCACTACCACCGCTCCCTGACCATCAACGAAGACCTCGGCAACCGTGCGGGCATGGCCATCGGCTACCACCAGCTCGGCAGGATCGCCGAGCTGCGGGGGGAGTATGAGCAGGCGCTGGAGCACTACCACCGCTCCCTGACCATCAACGAAGACCTCGGCAACCGTGCGGGCATGGCCAGCAGCTACCACCAGCTCGGCAGGATCGCCCAGCAGCGGGGAGAGTATGAGCAGGCGCTGGAGCACTACCACCGCTCCCTGACCATCAACGAAGACACCGGCAACCGTGCAGGCATGGCCAGCAGCTACCACCAGCTCGGCAGGATCGCCGAGCTGCGGGGAGAGTATGAGCAGGCGCTGGAGCACTACCACCGCTCCCTGACCATCAACGAAGACACCGGCAACCGTGCAGGCATGGCCAGCAGCTACAGCCAGATCGGCGTGCTGTACACCCAGACGGGCCGGGCCGCCGAGGCGGTGGCCCTCACCGTGCGCAGCCTGCTCATCCGCGCCGAACTCCAGACCCCCGAGATCCGTACCGACCTGCACTGGCTCGCACAGCAGCGCGAGGCCCTCGGCGAGGCCGAGTTCCAGCGCCTCCTCGCCGAACACCTGATCCCCGAAGTCATCGACGCCATCATCAGCCGACTCGATCAGTTCGACGAATAACTTTCAGGTGGGAACTGCAAACCATCACCCTCGCGTACGCCCCCCGCCAAGCATGTGAAACGACCACGCCGGCCGAGGAGTGCCTCGGCCGACGTGGTCGTCACGGTCACCGGAATGGCGTGGTGTCAGTGGTACGAGTAGATGTTGGGCTTCGGAGTGTTCTCCTGGACTTCCCGGTGATTGCCTTCCGGACCCCACAGGGACCTGTACGACTGGATGTTGTTCTGGTGCGCCTTCGCGTGCTGGTTGAAGACGACCCAGTTGACCGGCTGGAAGTAGGTGCCGGTCTCGTCCGGCGTCGTGAGGGAGCCGGTGTAGCGGTAGGTGGCGTGGCTCTCGGGCAGCATGGCCTTCAGGTCGACACCGTGCAGGCTCCTGGACTCGCCGAGGGCGGGAGGCGACGCGATCAGGCGATCGTGCTGGGACAGGCCGTGGAAGGTCCCGGCGTCGACGAGGACCGAGAAGACCACGTACCCCTTCGGCCCGGTCGCCCGCTCGTGGACGAAGTGGGCCTCAAGCGGGGCGAAGGGCTGACCGGCGAACTTGTGCTCGGCGTGGCCGTGGAAGTGCACGTTGTTCAGGTTGTAGCGCTGGCCGCCGTAGGTGATGTACGGCTGGGTACCGCCGGCGCCGATGACGAACCTGACGTCGTCGTGCTCGCTCGCCTCCTCCAGCGGGGGCTTGTCCTGGAACAGGAGCGTCCCGTCGACGCTGTGCGGGTAGTGAACGGCGATCGCGGGACCGACACCCGGGCACGCCACCGAACGGTCGATCTCAATGGGACTCTGGACCGCGCCGTCCGTGCCATTGCCGTGGCACGGCTTGACCTGGGCCTGTACGGAAGGAGAAAAGGAAATGAACGGGAGGGAAAAAGCAGCAGCCACCGCGATGGGCGCAAGACGGTAACGCACCGGTCACCTTTCGTACGAGGGGATACCGAGGTGCCGCCTACGGAGCACCAGGGGACGATGTCCGCATTAAAGGCGACATAAAGGCATTGGCGACCTTAGCCGAAGAAAGCGAATTTGCACCCTGTTTTTTCGCGTCCAAAACGACCACAAGTAAACAGGTGATTACTTGCGATCGGGACACCCGCCCGAAAGCGAGGCGCGACTCCACGTCACCCCCGACCCCAAGGAGGCCGCCGGAGGGCCGCCCGGAGCCGAGCCACCGAGGCGCGACAGGAGCCGATCGCCTTACGGAAAGCGTTTAAGCAGCTACAAAGGGTACAAAGGGGGTGAAAGGCGACGCCGTAACCGTCATCCGGGGGGGAAGATGCCTGTACGGAGTGCCCGATCCGTTGCCGTTCCGGCAGCGGCACTGCTGGCCGTGACACTGCTCGTCGGCGGCTGCGGCGGCGGTCAGTCCACCGCCGTGAAACCGGAAACCGCCGTGGCCACGACATCCGCGGCCGTTCCACCCGCCGCGGGCGCCCCGCCCGCCGCCGACCTCTCCGGGGAGGACAGCGCCCAGGAGTACACCGCGGAGGAGTGCCCGACCGGCGTCAACGCCAAGAGGTTCGCCAAGACCCGCTTCGCGCTGCACGCGGGCCTCGCGCTGGGCGCCTTCTACCGCTACATCTACCGACCACTGCAGAGCGGCGGCTTCAAGGCCGGAGCGGAGAAGCGGAAGCGGACCTTCGCCAAGGCCGCCGTCGCCGGTCTCTTCACTCTTCACGAACTGAAGGTGGCCCGGCGCTTCGCCCTGGCCAACCCGACCCTGTGCAAGGGGGTCAAGGCGGTCACCGACAGCTTCAGCGCCCTGACCACCAAGCTGAAGAACGGCACCGCCACCGAGGCCGACCTCCAGGCCGGCAAGGACTCCTTCAACAACCTGCGACAGAACGCCACCCAGCACGGCTACGACTTCAAGGAGAGGACCGCCGTCGTCCCCGGCGCGGGCTGAGCGCACATCCGGCCGGGGCAGGTCCTGGGACACAGGGCCTGCCCCGGCCGGCGCACCGCCGACCCTCCGGCGAACGGCACCACCTCCCGCGGACGGCACCACCCTCGCGCGGACGGCTTTCCCGAACCCGGCATCCGGTCGCCGCCGACAGTGAACGCGACGGATCCCCCCTGCGGCAGCCGGTGAGCGCCCGGCCGAGGGCCGGTCGGCGAGCGCGGCGATCGGCGGCACAACTCCCCGCCCCGGCGCCCCGTATCCTCACCGCCCCCGGCTCGGCGAGATCGCGCGTGCGACGGGGTGAGCAACGGCGAACGCGCCGCCGGTAACCGCACCCCTTCGCGACCCTTCGCCTTTTCAACTTCGGAAACCGACGCCATGACGCCCAGCAGTAACAGAACAGGGAGTCATTGTGAAATCGAGCCGAAACAGGTGCTGTTTACCTTTGCCTGGTCCGATGATTCCAAGGTGAAGAGGTGAGGCGGTCATCGACCG
Source organism: Streptosporangium sp. NPDC049046 (assembly GCF_040649155.1). NCBI lineage: Bacteria > Bacillati > Actinomycetota > Actinomycetes > Streptosporangiales > Streptosporangiaceae > Streptosporangium > Streptosporangium sp. NPDC049046. The sequence continues at coordinate 3,724 of NZ_JBEZEZ010000019.1, forward strand.
CATACATTCAGGAAACATTTCTTCGGAATGGGATTCCAGGCTCGTGAAGGCCGACGGCACCCGGCCACCGGTCACATGAGCGAACTCTGAACCCGACCCACTCGACCCTCGTCGCCGAGCCGAGGGCTCGACGGCCGGACCGGTGACCCCACCCCTTCCCCTGTCATCACCGCTGCTCACAGAGCTGCTATCACATCGAGCGGAACCCGAACTCGGCGAGATCCGTTCCCGGCCGCGTTTCACGGCCCAGTCGGAAGGGTCACGTTCGAGGTCGGCGCCGCCGACCGAAAAACGCTTACCGATATACCACCGAGAACACATCCGGAATTCTCGGGAACCCGCCATTCGCGTTTACGGGTTCACGGCACGGTAAACCCCTGGAGGGAAATCCTTTGTTGGCACGGTTCAAGCGATTCACGTCCGCGCTGGTCGTAGTCGCGCTTGTCGTCCTGATGGCGGATACGGCACACGCCGATTTCAGTCCCATCGGCTCCGAACCTTATGTTCCCTACGTCCAACCGGCGGACGCGGACATTCCCCGGCGAGGCTGCGCCACCACGCTGTCCGACCCCAGGAACGCCGCGGGGAGCATCCCCGCGGTCCAGGTGATCTACGCCTGGCACGAGGAGTCCGGGAACCGCTACGACGACTTCGTCGAGAGGATCGCCAAGATCGTCGACCGGGTGGACTGGTCACTGGACGAGTCCACGAACTACGACCAGCATGTCAATCTGAGCTGCCGGACCGGCTACGGCACCGGCAGCTACGCGGACTACGCGCGCGCCCTCGTGGTGCCGGAGAAGATCGAGAACGGCGTGATCGGCGGCGAGACCGCCGCGGACGTCGTCGAGGACGACCTGGCGGCGGCGGGCTACGACCACGCCAACCGTACCTACATGGTGTTCGAGGACTTCGACGGGACGGCGCAGGCCTTCTGCGAACTCCTGTGCGTCGCGGCGACCGACGAGTGGGACAGCGCGACCATGCTGCACGAGTTCATCCACCTGTTCGACGTCGACCACGCCAAGGTCACCGAGACGGTCCTCCACGAGGACACCGACGTCATGTCCACCCAGTGGCACACCTGGCAGGTGGACCAGGAGTTCAACAACTACTACGACCCGAGCGAGACCACGGCCACGTTCTACACGAGCGCCTATCCGCACCCTCGCAAGGCCAACCTCGCCACCTGGTCGATGCTCACCCCGCCGCTCTGCTGCGACATCGGGTACAGCAACGACCTGCTGACCGCGCAGGAACGCACGATCGAGGCGGACGCGCCCCATGGGTACCCGACGGGCTTCACCGTCTCCGGCGGCGGATGGATGCAGGTCACTCCACCTGGAGCGGACCAGCAGGTGTCGGCCCGCTACTACGACGGCCGGCGGTCCTTGACCGTGAACGTCCAGTCGTGGGCCGAGGGGATCCTGTCGGTCACCCGCAGGCCCCAGGTGACGCCGGGGCAACGGTACAAGTTCTTCGTCCGGCTGACGACCGCCACCTCCGGCGGCGTCAAGCTACGGCTCTCCTGGTACAACGCGTCGAACACGCTGATCTCGAACAGTGACAGCTCGCTCCACGCCCTGACACCCGACTGGGCGGAGCACAACGTCTCGGCGATCGCACCGGCCGGCGCGGCCACCGTGCAACTCTCGGTGGTGAGCCCGAACGGCCAGTCCTTCGCCTACGTGGTGGACAGCCTCCAACTCAACCGCTGTGACAACACGCGGACCACCGACGGGTGCCGACTGGAGAGCGGCCTGCCCACCCCCTGACAGGTGTCCCGCTCGTCATGTCGACCGGCTGATCCACGCTCCCTGCGAGCGCCGGATCAGCCGGCTTGACGACCGCCGTGTTCACCTGAGGTGTTCCGGCGCGAGTCGAGGACGTGATCAGCGGGCGTCTCGGCCCTCCGGTGTGATCGGTAGGGTCGCGGTATGGGGAGCCAGAACCACGACCGCGCCGACGACGTCCGTGACACGGTGGCCGAGCACCTGCCCGGCTACCGCGTCGAGACCGTCACACCGTTCGGCGAGGGCGAGGACAACGTCGCGTACCAGGTCAACGGCGAGTTGATCGTACGTTTCAGCAAGGAGCCGGATCCGGCGCGGCGGGCTGTACTCGTGGCGCGTGAGGCCCGCCTGCTCGCCGCCGTCGCCGGCCTCTCACCGGTGCCCGTCCCCGAGCCGGAGTTCACGGTCGCGGAACGGGGCTGCCTCGCCTACCGCAGGCTCCCCGGCCGGCCGCTGCTCGACCTGCCCCTGCCGGAGCGGCTGGCCCACGGCCCGTCGGTCGCCGCCACGCTCGGCGGCCTGCTCGCCGCCGCGCACGCCGTTCCGGCGGATCGGCTGGCCGGGCTGGTGGAGGTGGACGCCCCACCGCCGTCCGAATGGCTGGACGAGGCGACGGAGATCCATCCCGCGATCGCCGAGGAGATCCCCGAGGCCCACCACCGGGCGGTGCGGGACTTCCTGAAGACCCCTCCTCCGGCCCCAGGCCGCGACCCGGTCTTCTCGCACAACGACCTGGGGATCGAGCACGTTCTCGTCGACCCCGCCACGGGCGCGGTGACCGGCGTCATCGACTGGAGCGACGCCGCGATCGTCGACCCGGCCTACGACTTCGGCCTGTTGTACCGCGACCTCGGCCCCGCCGCCCTGGACGCCGCCCTCGGCCGCTACCGGTCCGGTGACACCGCCGCCCTGCGTGAGCGCGCCGTCTTCTACGGCAGATGCAGCGTCTTCGAGGACCTGGCGTACGGCCTCGAAACCGGTCGGGACGCGTACGCCGGTAAGTCCCTCACCGCTCTGGAGTGGCTCTTCGCCTCCTAGACGCCCCCTTCACGGCTTCGCCGGATGAGCGTCCCCGGACAGGGGAGGCGGGCTCGGCGCCCGGGAGCGCGAGGGGAGGCGGCAGCGGTGTGCCGGTGACCGACGCCTTTGGCGGTCGCCGGCAGACGTCCCGGCTCGGACCTCAGATCAGGCCGAGGGCGAGCATCGCGTCGGCGACGCGCTTGAAGCCGTCGATGTTGGCACCGGCCACGTAGTTGCCCGGCATGCCGTACTCCTCGGCGGTCTTCAGGCAGCGGCCGTGGATGTCCTGCATGATCTCCTGAAGGCGGCGCTCGGAGAACTCGAAGGTCCACGAGTCGCGGCTGGCGTTCTGCTGCATCTCCAGTGCGCTGGTGGCCACACCGCCGGCGTTGGCGGCCTTGCCGGGGCCGAAGGAGACACCGGCCTCCTGGAAGATCCGGATGCCCTCCGGCGTGGTGGGCATGTTGGCGCCCTCGCCGATCGCGATACAGCCGCCGCGCACCAGCACCTCGGCGTCCTTGCCGGTGATCTCGTTCTGGGTGGCCGACGGCATCGCCACCTCGCACGGCACCTCCCAGACACTCCGTCCCGCCACGAAGGACACTCCGCCGCCGCGCCGCCGGGCGTAGGCGTCCATCCGCAGGTGCTCGATCTGCTTGACCTGCTTGAGCAGGTCGAGGTCGATGCCCTTCTCGTCGATGACGTACCCCGAGGAGTCGGAACAGGCGACCACCGTGCCGCCGAGCTGCCGTACCTTCTCGATCGCGTAGACGGCGACGTTGCCGGAGCCGGAGACGACGACGCGCTTGCCGTCGAAGGACGTGCCGCGGGCCTTGAGCATCTCCTCGACGAAGAAGGCGCAACCGTACCCGGTCGCCTCGGTGCGGACCTGCGCGCCGCCGTAGCTGAGCCCCTTGCCGGTGATCACCGCGGACTCGTACCGGTTGGTGATGCGCTTGTACTGACCGAACAGGTAACCGACCTCGCGCTGACCGACGCCGATGTCCCCTGCCGGGACATCGGTGTACTCGCCGATGTGCCGGTAGAGCTCGGTCATGAAGCTCTGGCAGAAGCGCATGATCTCGCGCTGGGAGCGGCCCTTGGGGTCGAAGTCCGAGCCGCCCTTGCCGCCGCCGATCGGCAGGCCGGTCAGTCCGTTCTTGAAGATCTGCTCGAAGCCGAGGAACTTGACGATGCCGAGGTAGACCGAGGGGTGGAAGCGCAGGCCGCCCTTGTAGGGGCCGAGCGCGCTGTTGAACTCGACCCGGAAACCGCGGTTGATGTGCACCTCGCCCTGGTCGTCCTCCCAGGGCACCCGGAAGATGATCTGCCGTTCCGGCTCGCAGATCCGCTCAATGATCTTGGATTCGGCGTATTCGGGGTGCTTGCCGAGAACCGGGCCGATGCTCTCCAGCACCTCACGAACGGCCTGGTGGAACTCGATCTCCCCCGGGTTGCGACGCAGGACGCTGTCGTAAATCGATTCAAGCTTCTCGTGCAACATCGCTTCATCTTTCTGGTCGCAAGTCCGTGCACTGTGGGCCAGACCTTGGGAGAGGCGGTTCTCACAACTCCCACCGCCCCACTGTGAGACCTTATTACCCGCTGAATACCCCACGAGAGGGACCCCGGATCAGCCTGGTGAGGGACGCCCCGGCACGTATCGGCCTCCTACCTTCCTGAGTGAGAGAAGCCCCGCACAGGCAGGAAAAGCCCATGTTTCGTGACTCAGCCGACTTCCGGCGCATCTCCTCAGGCGTGCTGCTGATCGTCGCCCCGCTGCTCCAGGCGATCGCCGTCATCGTCGACCCCGGCACCTGGGGGGACGATCGCGAGTCCGTCAGCTTCGGGGACAACCCCGCCCTCGCCCAGGTCCAGTCGGTGATGTACCACTGGTCCTACCTGCTGATGGCCGTCGCGGCCCTCGGCCTGCTGCACGTGATGCGCCGCCGCGCGGTGGTCTTCGGCCACATCGTCGGCCCGCTCACCGTCATCGGCTACATCAGCCTGTCGGGCCTGCTCCTGACCGACCCGGTGGAGTGGTGGCTCGGGCAGCGCAACACCCCCGAGCAGACGCAGCGGATCCTCGACGAGATGTTGAACCTGCCCGGCGTCGTCTTCGGATTCCAGATGCCCTGGCTGTTCTTCGCCCTCTTCGGCCTGCCCGTCCTGCTGATCGGCGTCTGGCGAGCCGGATTCGCGCACTGGTGGGTGCCGCTCGTCGTCCTGATCGGCTACGGCGCCTCGCTGGTCGTCCCGTACGGTCCGGCGACCATCCCGATGTGGATCGCCCCCGCGGTCGCGCTGGGGCATCTCGGCGTCAAGATGCTCCGGATGAGCCGCGAGGAGTGGATCTCCTACTACCCGACCGCCGCCCCCGGCCGGACCACACCCGACTCGTACGCGAACACCACCGCCTGAGCCCGGTCGCGCAGGTGAAGCTTCATCAGCACCCGCGCCACGTGCGTCTTGACCGTGGCCTCGCCGACGAAGAGCTCCCCCGCGATCTCGGCGTTGGTCAGGCCGCGCGCCAGGAAGCGCAGCACCTCCAGCTCGCGCGGGGTGAGGTCGGCCAGCTGCGGCGGAGGCGCGGGGTCGTGGCGCCCGGCGAAGGAGGCGATGACGCGGGTGGTGACGGCCGGGTCGAGCAGGGCGTCCCCGGCGACGACGACGCGGATCGCCTCCACGAGCTGCTCGGGCGGCGAGACCTTGAGCAGAAACCCGCTCGTCCCGGCCCGAAGCGCGGCGTAGAGGTTCTCGTCGGTGTCGAAGGTCGTCAGTATGACGACCTTCGGCGGGTCCTGCTGGCCCAGCAACTGCCTCGCGGCGGTGATGCCGTCCATGCGCGGCATCGAGATGTCCATCAGCACGATGTCGGGCCTGGTACGGCGGGCCACGGCGAGGGCCTCGATCCCGTCGGCGGCCTCACCGACCACCTCGAGCCCGACCTCGCTCTCCACGACGAGCTTCAGCCCGGCGCGAACCATCGCCTGGTCGTCGGCGATCACGACGCGGATGTTCACTTCTCCTCCTTGCGGGCGGCTGGACACCTCGTTCCGGGGCCGAGCGATCGAACGGCCCGTACGCACCGGTACCGAAGGGGAAGGAGAGCCGCCCTGCGGGGAGACTAAAGCCTGGCGACCGTCTTGCCCATAGGACAAAACGCCCGGTCAAGCCGCTCACAAGTCGGACACAAGTCAACGGGTCAGAACGCCGGGAACGAGACACTCCGCACGAACCTGTTGGCGACCGCGTCATCGCACCTGCCGGACGCGCAGAAGTAGATCAGGATGGCGGGCTCGTCATGCCGTTCGACGACCCAGCCGGTGAATTCGAGCTGACCGCCGCGCTGCGGGTCGGCGATCGTCCCCTGCAGGCGCGCGGCGTTCTGCCCACCCACGCTCACCTGCACGACCTGGGAGAAGACGCTGACCGTTCCGGGAAGCGAGGACTGCAGGGTCTCCTGCAGCTGCTTGGCGCCGCCGAGCGGGTCGAGGGTGTCGAGGGTCTGCGCGTACAGGCCGGTGGCGTCCTGCGGGGCGTCCTTGATGATCTCGTTCGCCGCGGCCCAGTCGGCGGTGACGGGTGTGGCGAACAGCGCGCGGAACTGCTCCACCTTCGGGGAGGCCACCACGAACACGTCGGCGTGCGGCTCAAGGGTCCAGGTCCCGGGGTGCTGGAAGGCGACCGGCACCGCGGAGGAGCCCGGGTACGCCACCCAGGTGTCGCCGCCGCGCAGGAACGTGGCGAGCACCGCCACCAGCGCGACGATCGCCGTGATCGCCACGGCCGCGCCGATGAGGATGCCCTTCCCCCCGGACGGGCGTCCCTTGGGCCCTTTTCGTTTCCCGGACACCTCGGTCGTCTCGGACACCGCCGACGACACCGCCGGAGATACTGTCGGCGACACCGCCGACGACGCCGAGGGAGCCTGCGCGAGCTGGTACGGCTGCCCGGCGCCGCTGATCGCGTCACGCAGCTCGGCGACGAACTGGCCGCAGGTGTCGTAGCGCTGCTCGGGCGCCTTGGCCAGGGCCCGCATCATCACACCGTCGACTTCGAGCGGCAGCTCGGGGCGGAGCGTGGTGAGCGGCGTGGGCGTCTCGGCGAGATGCGCCCACAGCAGGGCGATCTCGTTGTCGCGTTGGAAGGGCAGCCGCCCCGACAGGGCCTCGTAGACCACGCAGGCCAGGCCGTACTGGTCGCAGCGGCCGTCGATGTGCTCCTTGTTGATCTGCTCGGGCGACATGTAGCGGGGGGTGCCGATGAACTGGTTGGTCTGGGTCAGCCCGGAGATCGAGGTGCGGTGCTTGGTGATGCCGAAGTCGGTGAGGTAGGCGTGGTCGCCGTCGGCGTGACCGGCGATCAGGATGTTGGCGGGCTTGACGTCGCGGTGGACCAGGTCGTGGGCGTGCGCGGTGTCGAGCGCGGCGGCCACCTGGGCGAAGATCCGGCTGACCTGGCTGACCGGCATCGGCCCCCGGTCGTAGAAGAGCTTGCGCAGGTCGGGGCCGTCGACGTAACGCATCGCGATGTAGAGGGTGCCGTCCTCGGCGCTGTCGGCCTCGTAGATCGGGATGATGTTGGGGTGGTCGATGCTCGCGACCGTGCGCGACTCCAGCACGAAGCGCTGGCGGAACCTGTCGTCCTCACCGAGAAGCGGATTGAGGATCTTCAGTGCCACCCTGCGGTTGAGCCTGGGGTCGATCGCGAGATAGACCACGGCCATGCCGCCCTTGCCGATGATGTCCTCGACCTGGTAGCCGGCCACTTCCCGGCCGATCAGCGCCCTGTCGTTCATGGACATCACGTCTTGGTCGGCTGGCCGCAGTAGCCGCAGAAGCTGTGGGCGGGGCCCAGTCGCATTCCGCAACCCGTGCAGTATTTCTGCACCATCGTCTCTCCGGGTTTCGTGCCCGGTGCCGTGCCGGAGCCCGGGGCCGTGTTGTGGCCGGGATCGCGTGCCACCAGCACCGGCTGACCGGGGGTGGAGGAGATCTTGGGCAGCGCCGGGAAGGACCGGCCGACGACGACCGTGGAGTCGGCCTGCTCGTCGAAGGCCGGTCGCGGCGGTATCGGTATCGGTGGCGAGGCCGGGACCGTGGGCCCGGTCTTGGCGGCCGGGCTCGGCTCGGGCTCGGGGTCGGGATCCTGCGACCCACGGCGCCAGAGCAGGATCGCGATGACCAGCACGACGAGCACCAGCAGGCCACCGCCGACCAGGAACGGCCACAGGGGCGTGCTCTTGGGCAGATCGGTGGAGGCGGCCGCCCTCTTGGTCGCCTCGTCCTCCGCCGTGCCCCGCTTGGCCTGCGACGTCTTCAGGTGCGCCGCCGCCACGATGTGGCCGGGGTAGAGCTCGAGCACGCGCTGGAAGGCGGGGACGGCGTCGCCGTAGTAATGGGTGTGGAAGCGGGTCAGCGCCTGCTCGAAGGCGGCGTCGATCGAGCCCCGGGCGGGCGTGACGTCCGCCTCGGCGAGGGCCTTGGTGATCTCACGGATGCCGATCATCCGGGCGTCCTTGCCGCCGCCGATCAGCAGTCCGACGACCTCGCCCTTCTTGTCCTCGATCACCGGACCACCGAGCAGGCCCTTGTCGATCAGGGCTCCCAGCTTCTCCGGCTCGTTGACCTTGTTCTCCGGGTCCTTGAACTGCCGGCCGCTCTCCCCCGCGCCGCCCGCCCGCAGGTGGGCGATGTCGACGGTCTCCGGCAGGTTCACTGCGGGCCGCCCGGTGAACCCCGCGACCGCCACCGGCGAGCCCTCCTTGGCGGGCACCACGGCGGCGAGCGGGGCGGTGGGCAGGCCCGCGCTCCCGTCCGCGCGGCCGACGGGGCTCAGCACCGCGGGACTGTCCGGCTTGTCACCGACACGGACGATCTCCGCCTTGAACCCCTCCTTGTCGGGGGGAGAGATGTTGGGGAAGACCGTGATCTCGGTGGTGACGTCGATGATGCAGGTGGCGGTGGGCTGCTTGGGCGGGTAACACTCCTGCAGGTGGTGGTCGAGCTGGTCGTCCTTGAGCCTGTGCCGCTCGAAGTCCTCGGGGATCTTGACCTTGTGGTGCGCGGCGAAGATCTTGTTGGCCGCGTAGATCCGGACGTCGCGGTCGGTCTTGACCACCCGGGTGAGGGTGACCATGCCCCCGTCGGGGTTGATCACGGTGCCGGTGCCGCTGCCGATCGGCACCTCGTAGGAACGCTCCACGTGGACCAGCTCACCGATGTGGTCGAGCAGCGTGATGTCGACCCGCGCCGTCGCCTCGATCCTGACCACCGCGGGGGTCACCAGGTCGGTGATCCCGCTGGGATGCTCATGAGCCAGGGCGGGAGCCACCCCGGCGATCGCCAGACAGAGCCCTCCGAGCACCGCCAGCGCCGAACCGAACCGCCGCATCGCCACTCCCTACAGGGGATAGGACCAGGGTCGCAAACGGGGGTGAATAAGTGAACCGTCCAGGCCCGTAGGACTTGACTTTCTTTCCGCCATCACCAGTAAAAGGCCATGAGCAGGGCATCGCCACCCCGCTTCGCCCATCCCGTCTTACGGCCTATCGTCACGCCCACGCCCCGTCGCGGACAGTTACGCAAAGTCTAATCCCGGCGGCCCCTCCGGCGCGACAACGTATACCGATCGAAGATCACCCAAAGCGGCCCGGCCCTTTCGGCGCCATCGCGGTCACCCGCTCAGTATCGGGAGTCTCGCCCTCGCCCACATGCCACTTCCCGCGATTCTCCTACTTTAAGTAGCCGGCGCATCACGGTTCGCCCATCGGCGGGCGCCCTGTCGGACGGCGGTGTGGACGGCGCGGGCTACGCGGGCGCCCCAGGTGGAGCGGGGACCACCGAAGAGCTCCTCAGGACCACCGGGAACGCGCTCGGGGGCGACCACGCAGACGGCGTCGGAGGCGGTGCCGGTGCAGGGGAAACCGGCCTCCAGTAGTGCCTGGGTCTTCGCCTCGGTCACCGTCATGACCGTGTTGACCAGGGCGGCGTCGCTCATCGCGACCGGGACGGCGACGACGATGTTGATCGTTCCCGGCAGCAGCATGGGGGCCAGTTCGGGGTCGGCGGCGCCCTCGGGGGCGGCGGCCCAGGTGGGGACGCGCAGGCCGACGGTCGCCACCACCTCCGCTCCCCCGTCGTGGGCCCGGGTGAAGTGCTCGACCGAGGCCGCGGTGAGCATGCCGACCCCGGGGCCGGGCGGAGCGAGCTCCAGGAGGTGGTCCACCGGGTCCATCCGCGAGTATCCGGCGACCACCTGCGCGTTGAGCACCCAGGCGACCGGGCCGATGCCGCCGCCGACCATCGCCGAGGAGATCGCCCGCCATCCTGGCCCGAACTCCCACAGCAACGAGGCGAGCCGCGCGCCGTCCTCGTCGCGATGGCTCAGTCTCGGGGACGCTCCATGTGTCGGCGACTGTCTCGGAGATGCTCCATGTGTCGGGAAGGGTCCCGAAGACGCTCCGTGTGTCGGCGAGGGTCCCGGTGATGCTTCGCGTGAACCTCGGATCCGCTCCGGGACCTCCGGCCGGACCTCGTAGCCGCTCACGAACGCCTCCGGACGATTTCCCATCTCGCTCAAGGACGCTCCAGATGGACCTCGGGCCTGCCGCCGGGACCCGCCGCGACACGCACACGGGCGTCGAAGTGCTCACCGATCAGCTCGCCCGTCAGCACCTCGGCCGGGGCACCCGAGGCGGCCACCCGTCCGCCGGAGAGCAGCATCATCGAGTCGGCGTACTGACCCGCCAGGCTCAGGTCGTGGAGCGTCGTGACGACGGTGAGCCCGTCGGCCAGCCTGAGCCGGTCCACGAGTTCCAGCACCTGCTGCTGGTGTCCCAGATCGAGGGCCGTGGTGGGCTCGTCGAGCAGGAGCACCCGGGCCTGCTGGACCAGCGCCCTGGCGAGCACGACGCGCTGACGCTCGCCACCGGACAGGCGGGCGAGCGGGCGGGCGGCGAGGGGCGACAGGTCCAGCCGCTCCAGCACCGAGACGGTCACCTCGCGGTCGTGCCGGCTCTCGCGGCCCAGGTAGGGGATGTACGGGGTGCGGCCGAGCAGGGCGTAGTCGAACACGGTCATGTCGGCCGGCAGCGCCGGGGACTGCGGGGCGTAGGCGAGCAGCCCGGCCCGCTCCCTGGCCTTGAGCCGCCGCAGCGGCACGTCGTCGACGAGCGCATCCCCCTCGAAGGGCAGCACCCCCGCCAGGGCCCGCAGCAAAGTGGACTTGCCCGCGCCGTTGGCCCCGATGACGGCCAGCCATCCGCCGGTCCGTACGTCGAGCCCGACGCCGGACAGCACCGGGTGCCGATCCAGCACCACCGACAGGTCCCGCACCACCAGGTGACTCACCGCGTCTCCCCTTCGCGCGGCGCGCGGGTCACGGCCGCGCACCCACCGTCCGGGCGGAGCCGCGCCTTCTTCTTCCGGACCACGTACGGCTCCATGGGCCCGGTTCCGGGCACGCGCCTCATGGTCTCGCCCCCGCAGGGCACGCGCCGCCTCATGTCTCGACCCTGCGGGTCACGCGCAGCACGGCCACGAAGAACGGTGCGCCGACGAACGCGGTCACCACCCCGATGGGCAGCTCGGCGGGGGCGAGTACGGTCCTGGCGATCAGGTCGGCGAGGACGAGGAAGGCGGCCCCGCCGATGAGCGAGATCGGCAGCACGATCCGGTACGACGACCCGGCGAGGCGACGGACCACGTGCGGCACGACGATGCCGACGAAGCCGATCAGCCCGCTCACCGCGACGGCCGCCGCGGTGGCGAGGGAGGCGGCGAGCAGCACGACGAGGCGGACGCGGGTCGCGTTCAGGCCGAGGGTGACCGCCTCGTCGTCGCCGACCGAGAGAACGTCGAGAAGCCTGCCGTGAAGCAGCATGACCACCACGGAGACGGCGGCGTACGGGACGACGAGGGTGACCTGGCCCCAGCCGCCGCCGACGTCGCCGAGGATCCAGGCGTAGATGCGCTGGAGCTCCTCCACCTTGAGCTGCTGCAGGAACGTCTGGACGGCGGTGAGGAAGGAGGTGACCGCGACGCCCGCGAGTACCAGCGTCGCGGTGCCGCCGCCCCGGCCCGCCGCGCTGCCCAGCGCGTAGGCGAGCAGCACGCCGCCGACGGCCCCGGTGAAGGCCGCGGCGGGGATGCCGATCGCCTCGACGTCGCCACCGGTGAAGACGATCGCCGCCGTGGTGGTGAGACCGGCGCCCGCCGCGGCCCCCAGCAGGTAGGGATCGGCGAGCGGGTTACGGAAGACGCCCTGGTATCCGGCTCCCGCGACGGCCAGCAGGCCGCCGACGATCGCGGCGAGCAGGACCCGGGGCAGCCGCAGTTCGGTCAGCAGGCCCAGCTCGACCGGGGCGAGTCCCGAGTCCGCCGAGACGAACGGCAGCCAGTCGAGCAGCTGGAGCATCACGCTGGTCGGCGCGATGTCCGCCGCGCCGACCAGCAGCCCGGCGAGCATGCTCACCAGAAGCACCGCCACGGCCGCGAGCGCCACCGGCGGGCGCAGCCTGGCCGCCTGCCTCCCCCGGGCATCGGCCTTCCGAACCGCGTCGGCGCCGGCGTCCGTGCCGGTGCCGGCGTTCGTGTTCGTCTCGGTGGCTGTACCGATGCCGGTGTCGGTGTCGGCGTTCGCCTCGGTGGCTGTACCGATGCCGGCGTCCGCGCCCGCGTTCGCCTCGACGCCGGGGTCCGTGTCGGCTGAAGGCGACGATCCGGAGGTCGCGTCGCCGGGACTCACCGACGGTCCGGGGTGCGGCCCTCGTCCTTCGAGGCGGGGAGGAGACATCTGCCGTTTCTTCCTGACACCGATCAGCCCGCCGACACCTTCTGAACGGCGTCGCCGATCTGCTCGGCGAGGTCGACGACGCGCGGCCCCCAGCGGGAGGCGATGTCGTCGTCGAGGGGGATGACCCGGTCGTTCTTGATGGCGGAGAGCCTGGACCAGCCGGGACGCTTGGCGAGGGTTTCCTTGGACTGGGCACAGCACTTGGTGTCGGCCAGGAAGACGAGATCGGGGTCGGCCTGGGCGACGAACTCGGCGGAGAGCTTGGGGTAGCCGCCGGCCGGGTCGGGAGCCTTGTCGGCGATGTTCGTCATGCCGAACAGCCCGTAGATCTGGCCGAGGAAGGTGTCGGAGGTAACTGAATAGGGGGTGGTGTCCAGCTCGTGGTAGTAGGTGAGCTTCGCGTCCTTCGGTGCGGCGGCGGTGATCTCGTCGAGCCGCTTTCTCATCCCGGCGACGAGTTCGGCGGCCCTGTCGCCGTTGCCGGTGGCGTCCCCCAGGTCGGTGATCTGGTCGTATGCCTCGTCGAACTTGGTCGCGGCGGGCTCCAGCAGGACGGGGACACCGACCTTGCCCAGCGCGGCCACCACGCCGCCGATGTCGTTGGCGACCACGACGAGGTCGGGTTTCCTGGCGATGATCGCCTCCACGTTCGGCTTGAAACCGGACAGGTCGCTCTTCGGCGCCTCGGCGGGATAGGTGGACTGGTCGTCCACCGCCACGACCTGCGGTCCGGCGCCGATCGCGAACAGGCTCTCGGTCGCGCTCGGCGACAGCGAGACGATCCGCTCGGGCCTCTTGGCGACGACGACGGGGCCGTTGCCCGCCTCGACGGTGACGGGGAAGCCCGCCGAGGGAGTGGCCGCCGCGGGGGCGGTCGGGGACAGGGTCGGGGACGGGGCCGGGGAGCTCTGGCCGCATCCGGCCAGGGTCAGTGCTGCGAACAGGGCACCGGCGAGGGCGCTGCGTACGGGCCTCACACGAGGTCCTTTCAGTTGCCGGAACCGAGAGACCCAGGAGAGACGGGTCACCCTTTTCCACGAGGGTCTGCGTCGACGCGGCGGAGGCGACCTGGCTCGACCCCTCGGGGTCATGACAGTTGCGGGACAGCGCCGGACTCACACCGGACTTCGCTCACGCTGCGCGTCAGACGAACGGTATCAATTCCCCAGAACGTCCTTCGAAGGTCCCCGGGTGTCGAGGCCCTCGACACCCGTCCTCCGGCGCACCGCTCTCCGGCGAACCTCTCCGACACGCGTCCTCCGGGCGAGCCGTTCTCCGGCGAACCTCTCCGTCGCGCGCCCTGCGACAAACCGTTCCTCGCCTCTTCGGCGAACCACCCTCAGCCGAGTCCCACCTCGGCCGAACCACTCACCGCCGCCGTCCCTCAGCCGAACTGCTCCTCGGCGGCGGCGATGATCTCCTGCAGGCGCAGGCCGTGCGCGGCGTCCAGGGGGTGACCACCGCCGCGCCGTACGGTACGCGTGAACTCGGTGAGCATCAGGGAGAAGATGTCGGAGCCCAGCCGGGTGCCGTCGAGGGACTCCCTGCCGAGGCGCCCGTAGATCTCCACCTCGGAGGGCGGGTTCTCACCCGGCACGCTCATGCACAGCGACGCCTCGCTCACCGCGCCGGTCTCGTGCTCGAGCAGCAGGCCGACCCAGCCCAGCGGGTTGCCGTGCGCCCGGACCCCGACGACCCTGCCGAGCGCCGCGTCCAGCATGTCGATCATGTGCGGCCCGACGTCGAGGATCGCGCCGCGCTCCAGACGCCAGGAGGTGGCGAAGGCCCCGCCGAGCATCGCCCCCGAGACGTTGGCCGCCCGCCCGCCGAACGGCTCGATCGCCGACACCCTGGCAAGGAAGGCGCGGGTGGCGGGTGAGTAACGCCAGGTGAGAACCATCTGCGAGGCCACTCCCGCCTCGGCGACCGCCTCGGCCAGCCGCCGGGCCCCGTCCAGGTCGGCGGCGAGCGGTTTCTCCAGCAGCAGCGCCTTGCCCGCCTTGGCGGCGCGTACTCCCAGCTCCGCCTGTACGGCGGGCGGCACCGAGAACGCGACCGCCTCGCAGTTGTCGAAGAGTTCCTCGATGCGTTCGAAGACCGGGGCGCCGAACCTCGCCGCGGCCTCGGGGCGACGGGCCCACACACCCGCCAGACGCGTGTTCGGACCAGCCGCCAGCATCGGTGCGTGCACCATCTCGGCCCATGGTCCGGCGCCGACCAGACCTACAGATAACGTCACTAATCCAGTTTCGCATGCTCTCTCCCCCCTCATCGCGTGCTCCGGGGGTATGCCGTGCTCAGTCCGTACTCAGTCCATGAGCCGTCCATGAGCCGTCCGTGAGCCGTTCATGAGCCGCCGACGACCGGCATCGGCCGTACCGGCATGATGGTGGGCACCATGAATCAGATGACTCTGTTGCGACACGGCGAGACCGAATGGAGCCGGGACGGCCGGCACACCGGACTCACCGACATGCCGTTGACCCCCAAGGGCGAGGACCAGGCGCGGGCGCTCGCCCCGCTGATCGCGGGCCTGACATTCGACCTGGCCCTGGTGAGCCCGGCCGGTCGTGCGAGGAACACCGCCGAACTGGCCGGGATCAAGGAGTACGAGATCGAGCCCGATCTGTGGGAATGGGACTACGGCGGCTACGAGGGCATCACCACCCCGAAGATCCGTGAGGGCCGCCCCGGCTGGTATCTGTGGCGTGACGGCGTCGTTCCCGGCGACGCCGGCCATCCCGGCGAGAGCGCGGAGCAGGTGGGCGCCCGCGCCGACCGGGTGATCGCCCGCGCCGGGACCGTGGAGGGCGACGTGGTCCTCGTCGCCCACGGGCACTTCCTGCGGGTGCTGTGCGCCCGCTGGCTCAGGCTGTCCCCGCAGGACGGGCGGCTCTTCCGGCTGGACACCGGGACCTACTCCCGGCTCGGCTTCGAGCACGGCGAGCCGGTGATCCTCGCCTGGAACGCCCCCGTCTGACCTCGAAAAACCGCCGGGCCGGGCGCCGTCACGTCGTACGGGAGACGGAGGGCTCGGTCAGGCGGCGGCGGCGACGGGCTGGGGACCGCGGCCGGTCAGCCATTCGAGGACCTTGCGATGACCGTGGCAGGCGTCCTCGAAATGACCCCAGCGCCAGTAACGTGGCTGGTCGCGCACTCCGGTGACCCATGTGCGGTAGGACACCGGAGTGGACGCACCTTCCCCTGTGGCCGCCGAGGCGACGCCGTAAGTGCGGATCACGACGCGCCCGCCTGGCGCGAACAGCACGTCGTCGGCCACCGGATACAAGGTCATCTGGTCGAGCACGGTTTGAGCCCCCAATCACTGTGATCTCAAACTCTTCCGTGCCGATCCACTCCCCCGGTTACATCATCGGCGCGTCGCGGTTAACCCGGCTGCCCCGATGTAAAAACGGTGTTACACCGTTAAGCCGTCGAACTCCCCATCCTTCACCCCGAGCACCAGGGCGCGAATCTCGTCCCGTGTGTAGATCAGGGCAGGCCCCTCGGGAAAACGCGAGTTGCGGACCGCGATGCTGCCATCCGTCAGTTCGGCCAGCTCGACGCAGTTACCCGTCGAGTTGCTGTAGCGGCTCTTGCGCCAGCTGGCCCCGGCAAGGTCAGTGGCGGGCATGCCGTTGTAGGTCTGCTTCATTTACATCTCTCTGAGAAGGTCGCCGAGGATCTCGGCGGTGCCCCCGGGCGTGGTGCTTTCCACGCACAACTGCTCCATGGCCGTGAGGTATGGATCGATGTCCTCACGTTTGTCCAGGTAGAGGGCACCCCAGAGCTGCTCGACATAGACGACGTCCGACAGGTCGGACTCGGGAAACCGCAAGATGCTGAACGCACCACCCTCGGCCGCGTGCATGCCGAATCGGAAGGGCATCACCTGAAGGGTGATGTTGGGAAGCGCGGACACTTCCAGCAGGTGCTGGAGTTGTTCACGCATGATCTCCTTACCTCCGATGGGCCGCTTCAGGGCCGCCTCGTCGATGACCGCCCACAACCGGGGGCCGTCTTTTCTCGTCAGGCGATCCTGCCGCTGCATGCGCATATGCACACGACGCTCGATCTCCGCCTCCGGCACGTCCGGGTAGCCCAACCGGATCACGGTGCGCGCGTAGGCGGACGTCTGCAGCAGGCCGGGAACGAACTGCACCTCGTAGGTGCGGATCATGTTCGTCGCCTCCTCCAGCCCCACGTAGGTGGTGAACCAGTTCGGCAACAGGTCGCCGTACTTGTGCCACCAGCCCGGGGTGTTCGCCTCGCGGACCATCTCCAGCAGGCCGCGCCGTTCTGCGTCGTCGAGCACGCCGTACAGGGTGAGCAGGTCTTCCACGTCACGTGTCTTGAAACCGACGCGGCCGAGCTCCATGCGGCTGATCTTGGACTCCGAGGCACGGATGTGAAATCCCGCGACCTCTCGGGCAAGTCCCTTCTCCTCACGCAACCGGCGCAGGCTCGCGCCGAGCATGATTCGCCGAACGGTGGAACCGGTACCGGGCGGATCCATGGACACGTGGTGCTCCTCGCTCGCTTTCCTGATCGACAGTCTGTCACTTCATGGCCAAAGAATCCTCGGCCATGACCAAGATCCCCTTTCGTCCGTAATCACCCAATCAGGGGTAACGGTAGCGGTTGCACAGGTCTTATGCACGTGCATTCGCTCTTGCACCTGCACGGGAGTTTGCACCATGATGACGGCTGTGCAGTCCGCCCAAACCGCGCCCCCCCGAGCGTCAACGTCATGGACGGCTCTCGACTGGTGGCCCCCCGCCGGCTGGTGGCCCGATTCCGCGCGTGATCTTCTTCCCAGGTCCCCGGTAGCCATGGCCAGCGCCACATTCGTCCTCCCGCCACAGGCCGAGTCCGTCCACTCCGCCCGCAGCTTCGCGACAGGCACCCTCACCGGCTGGAACCTCGCCGAACTGGGCGAGAACATGGAGCTGGTGGTCTCGGAGCTGGCGACCAACGCCTTCAGGCACGGCCTGAGGCTGGCCGAGTCACGCGCCAGGGAGCCGATCCGGCTCTCCCTGCTCCGGCGAGGCGGGCTGGTCGCCTGCACGCTCAACGACCCGGGGGCCGGCTTTCCCGCCCTCCGTGACCCCTGCCCCCTCGACGTCGGCGGCCTCGGACTGCACATCGTCGAGTCGCTGAGTCTCCGATGGGGCTGGGCACCGCTCGCTCCGTACGGCAAGATCGTGTGGGCCGTCCTCCGGACGGGCCCGTGCGAAGAGCCGGATCCCTTCGACCGCCCGTAGTCCCCTTTTTCCTCCCTTCTCCCCGGAGGGCCCCTCGAACGCCCTCGGGTCCGATCACCCCGGGCCCGAGGTTCTCCCGGGGCTCCGACGACCTTCTCCGCTCCCCCGAGCCTCTACCGACCCTCCCGGACGGCGCCGCCTCTTCCCTTCTCACAGGCGCCGACCGGTCCCGGGGCCGCCACCTCTCCCGTCTCGCGGCCCCGGGACCGGTCAGATCCGGGCGGAGAGTTTTATAACGCATCGCATTCTGCGCGGTAGATGCCGTCAGAGATGCCCTCTGCATTACCGTGGATGTTTATGGCTCACGGAGAGTCCCCGCGCGAGATTCCTGAGAGAGCTGCGAGATGGACGATCACCTGCTCGGCTGGTTGAAAACCCTCGACGAAGAACGGCTCGCCCGAGTTCTGGCCAACCGGCTGGACGCCATCGCCCCACCGTGGCCACGCCGCCTGGACACCCTGGCGCAGCGGCTGGGCAACGGTTTCGCGGTGATGGAGGTCATGCGCGGCCTGCCGCTGCCCTCGCTGGAGGTGGCGCAGGCCTCGCTCGCCCTCGGCGAGCAGGCCGGGCCTGACACGGTGGCCCGGTTCATGGGCGTGCCCGAGGCCGAGGTGGCCCCCTGGCTCGACCTGCTGTTCGACCACGCGTTGGCGTGGCCGGACGCCGAGGGCCGCATCCGCGTGGCCGAGGGGGTCGCCCGGTGGTGGACGGCGCCCTGCGGGCTCGGCGACCCGATTCCCCACTACCTGAACTCCTGGACGGTCAGCGCCGACGCGTTGCGCGGACTGGCCAGGGCCCTCGGCCTTCCGCAGGGTCCCAAGCGGCGCACGGTCACCAGGGTGACCGAGATCCTCTCCGATCCGGAGCGGGTGATCGCACTGCTGGAGAAGGCCCCGGACGGCACGAGAGGGCTGCTGGAGGAGTTCGCCTGGGACGGTCCGGTCCGCGACGTGGACGGCGGCAGGTTCGTGGTGCCCGGATCTCCCGAGAAGTGGGCGGCCGACCACGGCCTGCTCTTCCGGCCCAGCTGGAACATGGCCGAGATGCCTCGTGAGGTGGCGCTCGCGCTGCGCGGCCCCGACTATCACCCTCCCTTCACCCCCCTCCCGCCCGACCTCGCCACCATCCCCGTCGACCCCGAGGCCGTCGACCACCTGATGACGCTCGCCGCACCGCACGTGGTGGAGCGCTGTGCCGCCATGTTGGAGAACACCGCGAAGTTCCCGCTGCCGCTGCTCAAGGCGGGCGGGGTCGGGGTGCGCGAGGTCCGGCGGGTGGCCAAGGACACCGGCTGCGACGAGGACGAGACCCGGTTGCTGCTCGAGGTGTGCGCGGTGGCCCGGCTGCTCGCCTGGGACGAGCCCGCCGGAGGGCTGGTGCCCACGGAGAAGTTCGACCGCTGGCGGCTGGACGACGCCGCCGCCAGGCTCAGGGTGCTGCTGTCGGCGTGGTGGCGGATGGAGCGTTCGTCGCTGCGGAAGATCGACGGCAAGTACGGCACGGTGCTCGGCGACGACCCGGCGGGGGCCATGGTCGCCCGCGCCCGGCGGGCGCTGCTCGGCGTGCTGGCCCGGCTGCCCGCCAACACCGCCTGCACCGACCTGTCGGGGCTGGTCAGGTCCGCGCACTGGCACGCGCCGCTGCTGGACCGGGCACTGCTCGCCGAGTGCGCCCCCGCCGTGCTGGAGGAGGCCCGCGTGCTCGGGCTGGTCGCCCTCGACACGATCACCGATCTCGGCCGGGCGATGGCCGGCCTCGACGCCTTTCCCGGCGACGAGATCGACGACTCGGCGCCCATCGTGGAGAACGACCCCGTACTGGTCGAGTGCTCCACCAGGGCGCTCGCCAGTGTGCGGCGCAGCGCCCTCTTCGGTGCTGATCTCACCGCCGTGGTGACCGGCCCGCCCGCCGGTGAGCTCGCCGAACTGCTCGACCGGGCCGCCGAACGCGAGTCGCGAGGCGCGGCCTCGGTGTGGCGGTTCACCCCGGCCAGCGTGCGCCGGGCCATGGACTCCGGTTACACCGCCGAGGGCCTGCTGGCGGACCTGGCGGAGGTGGGCGCGGTGCCGCAGCCCCTCGACTACCTCGTCCACGACGTGGCCAGGCGGCACGGCGAGGTCACCGTGACCACGGTCGCCTGCATCGTGCAGGCCTCCGATCCGGTGCTGCTCGCCGAGATCGCCGGGCACCGGCGGCTGGGCCGGTTGGGCCTGCGACTGCTCGCCCCGACCGTGCTGGCCAGCTCGCAGCCCGCCGACAAGACCCTCGCGGCGCTGAGGGAGAACGGTTACGCGCCGGTGCCGATCGAGGACACCGGTGAGATCACCATCCGCAGGGCCCGCGTCGAGGAGCCGCGGAACGGGCGGCTCATCCTGCTTCCCGGGGGCAGGGTGGCCGAGTTGGAGCAGCCTTCGTACCCGCTGGTGGAACCGCCTCCCGATCCGCGCGAGCACGCCCAGCGCCTGCTCGTCGCCGAGGGCGAGGCGTCCCAGTCCGCCGGCAGGACGTGGGCGGTCATCGGCCGCATGGCCTCCCGGCTGCCGACCGCCCAGCAGTCGCTGCTCGGCTTCGTCGTCGACCGTGGCGTACGGGCGGCGATCACGCTGACCGACGGCCTGACCGCCACCATCAGCCACGGCGAGCTGCGCAGCGGCGTGCTCGACGCGTGGTGCGAGGAGGCGGGCGACTACCTGGAGTTCCCGCTGGCCGACATCGTGGAGGTTCGCGGCACCTACGCCTGATCCGAACGAGTCGGTTCGCGAGGGCGTGCCGACTACAGCTTCTTCGCCTTGGCGAGGTCGGCGTTGAGCCGCTCCAGCACGTCGGCGTAGCCCTGGTAGCTGTAGCGCTCCTCGGCGTGCCACTGGTAGACCTGTCCCGCCTTGACCGCGGGCAGCCCGGCGAAGGTCGGCTTCTTCTTCATCTCCTCGGGCCGCATCGACTGGGAGCGGGCGTCCACCAGGATCACGTCCGCCCGGTAGGTGTCGGCGTTCTCCCAGCTCAGGGTCTGCCAGTAGCCGCCTTCGTCTACCTTCTCCGGCACCACGACGTCCAGGCCGAGCTCCTTGAAGTAGCGCACGTCCGCGTGCGCCTCGGGGTTGGCCACCCACATCGCCTCCGGCCCGCCCGCCATGACCATGATCTTCAGGCCCTTGTTCTCCGGGGTGACGATCGCGGCGGAGGCGGCGTCGAACCTGGCCTTGGCCTCGGCCACCTCGGGGGCGTCGAGATCCGCGCCGAGGGCGGCGGCGACCTGCCCGTACCTCTCAATGATCTTGGGTACCGACATGTCCATCTGGCTGACGCCGAGGGTGGGGGCGACCTGCTCGATGGTGGCGGCGGACTTCTCCGGCACGTACCAGAGGGCGTCCTTGGCGTACATGCCGCTGACCAGCAGGTCCGGCTGCAGGGAGATGTACTTCTCGACGTTGAACTCGTCCCACACGTTGCCGAGGGACTCGACCTTGGTGATGTCGACGGCACCGACCTGGGGATCCTTCGTGCCGTCCTTGAGCCGGTGCGGCCCGAAGACGGCGATCGGCCGGACGCCGAAGTCCCACAGCGCCGCGGCGGCGCCGACCTGGGCGACGACCCGGGCCGGGCGGCTGGGCACATCGATCTTCTTGCCTCGGTCGTCGGTGAAGGTCCAGGGACCCGCCGAGGGGGAGGTCGCGGCCGACGGGCCGCCCGTCGCCGCGGTCGTCTCCGTTCCGCTCCCGCAGGCGGCCAGGACGAACACGAGACCGAGGCCCGCGGCCATGAACCCCCGCCGAGGCAGGACAGGTCGGGACATTTCTCACTCCAATGGATAGGCTTACCTAAATTGACTCCTACGTTAGATTAGCCTTGCCTAAGCATTACCGAAGAAGAGGGGTACCTGGTGAGCAGGGCCGGTGTGACCACGGCCGCGTCCGAGACGCCCGGGAAACCGGACGGGCCGCGTCCCGGGCGAGCGGGAGGGCCGAGCAGGCGCCCGGTGACGCTCGTGGCCGGGCTGCTCGCAGGACTGGCCGTGCTGGTGCTGCTCGCGATGGTCGGTATCGCGGTGGGATCGCGCTCGGTCCCGCTGTCCACGGTCCTGGACGCGCTGCTCGCGCCCGACGGGTCCCCGGACCACACGGTCATCAGGGAACTTCGCGTACCGAGGACCCTGATCGGCATCGGCGTGGGCGCGGCACTCGGCCTGGCCGGGGCGCTGATGCAGAGCCTCACCCGCAACCCGCTCGCCGACCCCGGACTGCTCGGCGTCAACCAGGGCGCCATGTTCGGGGTGACGGTCGCGATCGGACTGCTCGGGGTGGGCGACCCCTCCCTCTACGTCTGGTTCGCGTTCGCCGGTGCGGCCGCCGCCGCCGCACTCGCCTACGCGCTCGGCTCCGCCGGGCGCTCGGGGGGCGGGCCGGTACGGCTCACACTCGCCGGTGTCGCACTGGGCATGGTCTTCAACGCGGCCGCGTCGGCGATCCTGCGGAGCGACAACGCGACCTTCGACCGGATGCGGTTCTGGCTCACCGGCTCGCTGGCCGGGGTGAGCGGCGACGTCGCGATACGGCTCGCCCCGTTCCTCGCGGCCGGGCTGGTGCTCGGACTGCTGCTCGCCAAACCGCTCAACGCCCTCGCGCTCGGCGACGAGGCGGGACGCGCGCTCGGCGTGAACATGACCCGCACGCGCGGGCTCACCGCGATCGCCGTCACCCTGCTGTGCGGAGCCGCCACCGCCGCCGCCGGACCGCTCTGGTTCGTGGGCCTGGCCGTGCCGCACGCGGTGCGCGCCCTCACCGGCCCCGACCAACGCTGGGTCCTGCCCTACACCCTCGTGCTCGCCCCCGTGGTGCTGCTCGGCTCCGACATCCTCGGCCGGGTCGTCGCCGCCCCCGGCGAGGTGCAGGTGGGCATCATGTGCGCGGTCGTCGGCGCCCCGGTGTTCATCCTGCTCGCCCGCCGCCGGAGGCTCGCCGCGCTATGAAGATCACCTCACGGCGGACGGACACCCCGAAGGCCCGCCGCACGAACCCTCTCCTGAGAGTCACCTCACGGACGGCACCCGCCACGGAGACCTCCCACCTCGCGAACGGCTCACCGCGGACACCCGCCGCCCTGCGCCTGGGTTCCTGGTCGCTGCGGCTCCCACCGCGCGGCCTCGCCGCCGGGGCCGCCGTCACCCTCCTGGGACTGGCCGTCAGCCTCGTCGCGCTGTCCACCGGCGAGTTCACCGTTCCCATCCCCGACATCGTGGCCGCGCTGTTCGGTGAGGGGCCTCCGGTCGCCGAACTCATCGTGAGCCGCCTGCGGGCGCCGCGCGTGGTGACCGGCCTGCTGGTCGGCGCCGCGTTCGGGCTGAGCGGCGCCATCCTGCAGAGCCTCACCCGCAACCCGCTCGGCAGCCCCGACTTCATCGGCTTCACCGCCGGAGCCTCCACCGGGGGCATCGCCGCCGTCATCCTGGGCGGCACCGCCTGGCAGATCGCCGGAGCCTCCCTCGCCGGGTGCGTCCTGTCCGCACTGGTGGTCTACGCCCTCGCCTACCGGCGCGGGGTGCAGGGCTACCGGCTGATCCTGGTCGGCATCGGGATCGGCGCGCTGCTGGTCTCCGCCGACTGGTACATGCTCACCCGCGCCGACATCAACGACGCCGCCACCGCGGGAGCGTGGATCACCGGCAGCCTCAGCGGACGCGGCTGGGAGCACGCGATCCCGGTCGCGTACGCGCTGGCGGTGCTCCTGCCCGTCTGCGCCTGGCTGTCTCGCCCGCTGCGGATGATGGAGATGGGCGACGACGCGGCCAAGGCCGCGGGCATCCGCGTCGAGCCGGTACGCGCGACGGCGATCGCCGTCGCGGTGCTGCTGTGCGGGGTCGCCGTCGCCGCCGCCGGACCCGTGATCTTCGTGGCGATGGCCGCGCCGCAACTGGCCCGCCGGATCACCCGCTCCCCCGGCGTCACCCTGCTCACCTCGGCGCTGACCGGCGCCACCCTGCTGGTCGGCGCCGACCTGGCCGCACAGCGCGTCTTCGCACCGGTGCAGCTACCGGTCGGGATCATGACCGCCGCGATCGGCGGGATATACCTGGTGTTTCTACTCCGGAGGGAACGACGTTGAGACTGTACGGCACCGACCTGACGCTCTCCTACGACAAGCGCGTGGTGGCCAGCGACCTGAACGTCACGATCCCCGACGGGTCGTTCACCGTGATCATCGGCCCCAACGCGTGCGGCAAGTCCACCATGCTGCGCGCCCTGGCCCGCATGCTCAAACCCCGCGCGGGGACGGTCCACCTGGACGGGGCCGCGATCACCTCGCTGCCGTCCAAGGAGGTGGCGCGCAGGCTGGGCCTGCTGCCGCAGAGCTCGATCGTGCCCGACGGCATCACGGTCGCCGACCTGGTGGGCAGGGGCCGCTACCCGCACCAGCGGCTGATGCGGCAGTGGTCCCGCGAGGACGAGGTCGCGGTGGCGGCGGCGATGGAGTCCACCGACGTGACCGAACTGGCGGAGCGCTGCGTGGACGAGCTCTCCGGCGGCCAGCGCCAGCGGGTCTGGCTCGCGATGGCGCTCGCCCAGGAGACGCCGATCCTGCTGCTCGACGAGCCGACGACCTTCCTGGACATCGCCCACCAGATCGAGGTGCTCGACCTCTGCGCCGACCTGCACGAGCGGGGCAGGACCCTCGTCGCCGTACTGCACGACCTGAACCAGGCCTGCCGCTACGCCACCCACCTGATCGTGATGCGCGACGGCCGGATCGTCGCCGAGGGCGACCCCTCCTCGATCATCACGGCCGCGCTGGTGGAGCAGGTCTTCGAACTGCGCTGCGAGATCATCGAGGATCCGCAGAGCGGCACCCCGCTGATCGTCCCCGAGACCCGCCGCCGCGCCCCCGCCCGTACCTAATGGCCCCGCACCGAACGTTGACCGGGAAACCCTCGGCGGGGAACAACCGTCTCGGCCCAGGAAAACCCGGTCAGGGTCAGGAGACGTCCACTGGGAACGATCCCGCCGCTCAGCCCTCCAGCGCGACCCGGCGGGCCAGTCCGAGGGGGAGCCCGCCCGAACCGGCCAGCGTGTCGTGGAAGGCGCGCAGGTCGCCGCGGCCCGCGGCCAGGTAGTCGTCGCGGATGCGGTCGATCTCCAGGGCGCCGGTGAGGTAGGAGGGCGCCTGGGTGGGCCACGCGCAGTAGCGGTCGACCTCCCCCTTCGCCGTGCCGGGGGTGAGCGACGATCTCGTGGTCATGTACTCCTCCGCCTGCTCGATCGTCATGTCGCCGCAGTGCAGCGAGGTGTCGACGACGATGCGGGCCGCGCGGAAGAGCCTGAAGTCGAGGTGGGCGAGCTCCTGGGCCGGGGTGGTGAAGTACCCCTGCTCGTGCATGAGCTTCTCGACGTACAGGCCCCAGCCCTCGGCGAAGTACGGGGTGCGAAACAGCCTGCGGGCTCGCCGGGGGTTGTCCGCCACCCACGACAGGTGCCAATGGTGGCCGGGATATGCCTCGTGGACGGCGATGGAGGGCATCTGCGCCCTGGCGTTGGTACGGAGCCGCTGGCGGATCTGGTCCTCGGTGAAGGACGCGGGGGTGTACGGGACGAAGAAGTGCCCGATCCTGGAGGTCGACAGGGGCGGGGGCGACATGTAGGAGGCGACGGCGACGATGGGCCGCTGGAACTCCGGCGACGGGACGACCCTGCACTCCTCGCCCCGCGCGAAGGTCACCAGGCCGCGCTCGCGGACGAACCTCCTGGCCCGCTCCGTCTCGGCCTCGTACTCGGCCCGCATGTCCTCCAGCGTCGGCGCGTGGTCGTCCTGGAGTTCGGCGATGACCGCGTGCCAGTCACCGGAACCGCCGTCCAGCCTCGCCGCGACCTCGCGCATCCGCGCGTCCAGCTCGTCGTAGGCGGCCTGTCCCCAGTCGCGCAGCTCGCCGGCGCCGTAGCCGAGCATCTCCCGCTCCCGCAGCAGGGTGGAGTAGAGCTCCTCCCCCATCCGCCAGGTGCCGGTCGCCCGGAAACCTTCGAGGAACCCCACCAGCTCGTCGAAGGCCGCCGCCGCGGGTTCGGCCGCGGCGGCCAGCCGGGCGCGCAGGGCCTCGTCGGCGACCTGGCCGGGGACCGTCTCGGTGAGGAAGCGCCGGGCGGTCCGCGACTGGCCCAGCCCTCGCTGGACCAGCAGCGGAGCCGCCAGGGCGGGATCGAGATTCGCCCGGCAGGCGGCGATGACGTCCGGCACCTCGGCCAGCCGCGCGACGGCCGCGTCCACCAGTTCGGCCTCGGGGGACAGCCGCTGCAGGAACGGCCCGAACATCGAGGAGAAGATCGGCCCCACGTAGGCGGAAGGATCGCGCCGCCAGAGGGGCCACGTCTCGTACGCGATCTCGCCGCGCAGCATGGACATGACCAGCTCCCGGTC
Organism: Streptosporangium sp. NPDC049046; assembly: GCF_040649155.1. Classification (NCBI taxonomy): domain Bacteria; kingdom Bacillati; phylum Actinomycetota; class Actinomycetes; order Streptosporangiales; family Streptosporangiaceae; genus Streptosporangium; species Streptosporangium sp. NPDC049046. Next base: position 29,999 of record NZ_JBEZEZ010000019.1, read on the forward strand.
GATCTCGTCCTCGAAGCTCTCGGACCTTTCCGGCCTCTCCGGGCCCGCGGGACCTCCGGGGCTCTCGGGAGCCTGGACCCGCTGGAGGCGCTCCAGCCATCGACGCGTCTCACGCTCCCTGGCGAGGATGCCGGACTCGGTGAAGTCACCGAGAGTCCTGTCGTACCCCTGCGCGCCCGCGAGGGCGGCGTAGGAGGGATTCGCCGCCAGATACCAGTCGAGAAAGCCGCTCACGAGCTCAGGAGACGTCATAACGCCGGATCCTACTGGGCCCGATGATCTCGTCACCGGTCTTGCCGCCCGCCGGTTCTCCCGCTTCTCCCACGGCCGGAATCACCCGGACATGTGGGCCTCGGGTGGACCGGAGTTCGCGGACGAGCGAGCACGCCCCCGCGATTCCCATAAACTCGTCTCGTGGGTGACCCGAAATTCGAGATCCAGATGCTCCACGACCGTGTCATGGTCAAGATCGAGCAGGAGTCCGAGGAACGCCGCAGCACGGCCGGAATCGTCATCCCCGCGACGGTGAAGATGGCCAACCGCCTCGTCTGGGGTGAGGTCTGCGGCGCGGGCCAGAACGTCCGCGCGGTGAAGGTCGGCGACAAGGTCCTGTTCAACCCCGAGGAGCAGTACGAGGTCGAGGTCCACGGCCAGGTCTACCTGGTGATGCGCGAGCGCGACCTGCACGCCATCGCCACCCCGCAGACCGACAACGGCACCGGCCTGTATCTCTGACGGCCGTCTCCGGCGACACCGGCCCGCGCCGTCGACGGCACCCGCCTCCCCGGCCCTCCGGGGGCTCCGGTGACCCCGATGACACGGCCCGCGCCTCCGGCGGTACCGCCCGCACCGCACCCGTGCGCGGGCGTCTCACACGCCGCCGGTCACCGCCGGGTGTAGCCGAGATAGAGCTTGTTGGACCAGTCGTCGGCGGAGAAGGCCGCCAGGACCCGCGTCACCTTGCCCTTCAGCGTGGACAGGACCACCTGGTAGTGGCCCGAGGAGGGGACGACCGCGATGAAGTGCGTCTCGTCCCACCAGCCCCACAGGGCCTTCGGCTTGATGCCCGGCACCTTGTTCACGAGCTTGCCCGAGGTGCGGTCCCAGACGCAGACGTGCTCGGTGTAACTGGAGGGGCACCAGGTCATCAGGCTCCGCCCCGAAGGGGTGAAAGCGTCCTCCCCACCGGCGGGCCTGCCGGTCTTGGCCAAGGTGCGGCGGATCGCGCCGTCCTGCCCGTAGAAGCGGGTGCCCCCCGCGTACTCGGCCACGACATCGAGACCGTCGGAGCTCCAGCGGAACCTCGCGGCCTTGTCGACATTGGCCACGGTCACGCTCTTGGCGGTCTTCGCCACCGTGTCGACGACCACGAAGCCGGAGGTCACCCACGCGGATCCGCTCTTTCTCTCGACGGTCAGCACCGCCTTGTCGCCCCTGCGGTTCCAGTGGACGTAGTGCGCGACGAGCGGCTTCTTCACCGTGCGGATCCTGGTGCTCTTGGAGGCCGCGAGGTCGAGCAGGACGACCGAGTCGTAGCCCTCCTGGTAGGAGGCGGGCACCGCGAGGGCCTTGGTCGCCTTCGGCGCGACCGTGATCTCCTGGTAGGCGGCCTGCCGGGTGAATCCGGCGCCCCTTCGCAGGTAGGTCATCTTGCCGAAGGAGTAGGAGGTCACTCTGAGCGCGTCCTTGGAATCCTCCCTGACGGTGACCCGGGTGCCGGGCAGCACGATGTCGACGGGCGCGGCGAGAGGCCCAGCGAGAGGCACGGCGGCGGGTGCGGCGGCGGCCGGCTCGGCGGCGTGTGCGGCCGCCGGAACCGGCACGAGCACCGAGACCAGAAGCGCCAGGCTTCCAACCACTCTGTAAATCCCAGGAGTCACGGACACGGCGGCATCCTAAGCCGGAAAGCCCTCAAGATCGTGATCTAGAACGAATCGGTTAGAAGAGGTGTGGGAGAGGGTGAGCGGGGTGAGGAGACACTGGAAGCGCGTGAGACGGAAAATCGAGGACACGCGCGAGCGACGAACCGGGAACGCGAGCGGGCAACGCAAAGTCGCCCGGACGAAGTGGGCTGGATTCGGCCACGATGAGCCCTGTCATGGAGTTAGCAGCCGTATCGCCGATTAATGTCCTCCCATGAGGGATCGGTCATGTGCGCCCCGCTCCTGGGTGCCCACCGCGGCCGGTTACGCGGCGATGGCGATCGGCGTCCTGGACATCCTCAGGGCCGTGCTGCCCTCGTTCAGGAGAAGCCGGGTCGGCGAGCTCACCGGACTCCTGCCGGGGACGTTCACCTCGCTCGCCCAGGCCGCCTCGCTCGTCCTGGGCATCCTCATCGTCATGCTCGCCCACGGCCTCCGGCGCAGGAAGAGAAGGGCCTGGCAGGCGGTGATGGTGCTCCTGCCACTGAGCGTCCTCACCGAGTTCCTGCACTCGCACCGCCCCTTCACCGCCCTCCTCAGCACGCTGGTCGTCGCCCTGCTCGTGGTCAGACAGCGCGAGTTCTACGCCCTCTCCGACCCCCGGACCCGCCGGCGGGCGCTGTGGAACCTCCTCGCCCTGGGCGCCCTGGACATCGTCATCGGCTGGGTCGTGGTCAACGCCCACCCCCGGACGATCATCGGTGATCCCAGCGCCGGAGAGCGACTCCAGCACGTGCTGCTCGGCCTCGTCGGGGTGGAGGGCCCGGTCGGATACTCCTCGGAGCGGACCGCCGACCTGGTCTACTTCTCACTCCTCGGTCTCGGCGCGCTCACCGCGGTGACGACCCTCTACCTCGCGCTGCGGCCCGAGAGGCCCGTCGCCGAGCTGAGCCCCGAGCAGGAGGCCGCGGTCCGTGCGCTGCTCGCCGGACACGGCGCCCGCGACTCGCTGGGCTACTTCGCGCTGCGCCGCGACAAGAGCGTCGTGTTCTCCCCGACGGGCAAGGCGGTGATCGCCTACCGGGTGGTCTCGGGGGTCATGCTCGCCAGCGGCGATCCCATCGGGGACGTCGAGGCGTGGCCGGGCGCGATCAGGCGGTTCATGGAGGAGGCGGAACGGCACGCCTGGGTGCCCGCCGTGATCGGTTGCAGCGAGACGGGCGGCGAGGTCTGGACGAGAGAGGGCCGCCTGTCCGCCCTGGAGATCGGTGACGAGGCGATCGTCGACGTCGCCGGCTTCACCCTCGAGGGCAGGGCGATGCGCAACGTCCGGCAGATGGTGAAGCGGGTGGAGCGCGCGGGCTACACCTGTCTCGTACGGCGGGTCGGGGACCTCACCGAGGCGGAGAAGGACCGGATCCGGCACGCCGCCGACTTCTGGCGCGGCACGGACACCGAGCGGGGCTTCTCCATGGCCCTCGGACGGTTCGGTGACCCCGCCGACGCCGAATGCGTCGTCGTCACGGCGCACAGGCCCCCCGATGGCACCGAGGGCTCAGGAAACACCGCGAAGAGCAGTGATTCCGGGGATTCCGGGGATTCCGGGGATCGCGAGTACGGCGAGGGCGGAACGGACGGCACAGGCGGCGCGGAGGCCGGAGACGGCGACAGGGGCGGCCAGGGCGACGTGAACGGTGCGAGCGGCACCACCGGCGCGGGCGGCAAAGGCGGCGCGAGCCGCATGACCGGCGCGGGCGGCGCGCACGGTAAGGGTGCCGCGAAGGACGGGAGAGAGCCGGGTGAGGACATCCGCGCCGTCCTGCACTTCGTTCCCTGGGGCGAGCGCGGCATCTCCCTCGACCTGATGCGCCGTGACCACGACGCCGACCCGGGCCTCAACGACCTGCTCATCGTCAAGGCCCTGCAGGCGGCCCCGGCCCTCGGTGTGAGCGTGGTCTCGCTCAATTTCGCGATGTTCCGCGCCGCGCTCGCCAGGGGCGAGCGACTGGGTGCGGGCCCGATCCTCCGTCTCTGGTACGGCGTCCTGGTCTTCCTGTCCAGGTGGTTCCAGATCGAGTCGCTGTACAGGTTCAACGCGAAGTTCCAGCCGCTGTGGAAACCCCGCTTCCTCGTCTATCCCTCGGCGCGGGACCTTCCGCGGATCGGCCTGTCGGCGCTCCAGGCGGAGGCCTTCGTCTCCCTCCGCCTTCCCAGGATCGCCTTTCGCCGCGTCAGGCCCCTCCGCCCGGCGCCTCCCCGCACCTCACGCACTCCATCTCCATGACCATGGGAACCTCCATGACCGCGGGAACGTGATGGCGCCGGTGCTCGTAGAACCGATGACCGAGCCCTGCCGCGACGAGCACCCCGCCGAGCAGCACGAGCATGAACGGTCCGTACTTCTCGTGCCCTATCAGCCCCATGACGAGGTGGGCTATACCGGCGGCGACGATGATCGCGCCGACGTTGAGCAGTTCCCTGTTGAGCGTCCACCCCGAGGCGGATCGTTCCCGTTCCGTCTCACTCATGCCCTCAGGTTCACTACGGTCAGTTACAGTCCTCGACGGATTCCGTCACCGTGATGTAAAACGCGGAGCGGCGATGTAAAACGCGGAGCATCTTCTCTCGGCGGCAAATGTTGTGATCCATAAAGAAACAGGACTTTCCCCGGCCGAAAGACCTGACAGCCTCGGATGCCGGCCCCGTCAGCCGCCGAGCCGGCGGAACCTGCGCGCCGACAACGGCAGGAAGACGGCGATCAGCAGCAGCGGCCAGACCACCGCCATGAGCGTGGCGTTCTGCACGATCCACGACTCCCCCGCCCAGCCGGGGTTGTCGAAGAGCCGTCTCGCGGCCGTCGCGGTGGCCGAGAGCGGGTTCCACTCCGCGATCGCGCCGAGCCAGCCGGGCATGGTGGCGGGGTCGACGAACACGCTGGACAGGAAGCCGACCGGCCAGACCAGGATCTGCACCGACGTCACCACCTCCGGTCCTCCCGCGACGAGGCCGATGTAGATGCCCACCCAGATCAGGGCGAAGCGCAGCAGCAGGAGCAGTCCCACGGCGCCCAGCGCGTCGGGCACCCCTCCCCCGGCGCGCCAGCCGAGCAGCAGCCCGGCCCCGATCATGACGGCCAGCCCGACGACCGAGTTGAGCATGTCGGCGATCCCGCGGCCCATCACGACCGCCGAGGCGCTCATCGGCATCGAACGGAACCTGTCGGTCACGCCCTTGGCCGCGTCGGTGGTGACCGCCGTCATCGTGCTCTCCAGGCCGAAGAGCATCGTCATCGCGAACATGCCGGGGATCAGGAAGTCGAAGTAGCCGCCCCCGCCGGGGACGCCGATAGCGCCGCCGAACAGGCCGCCGAACATCAGCACCATCAGGACCGGGAAGAGCCATCCGACGGCGACCGTTCCCGGGCGACGGCCCCAGTGGCTCAGGTCGCGCAGGGTGATGGTCCAGGAGTCGGCCAGCGCCCAGCCGAACCGGGCGAGCGGGGAGGCGGCGGGCGTGGTCGGGGTCGTCGTGCTCACGTGGATGCCTCCGCATCGGGGGTCGGAATCGTGGTACTCACGCGGATGCCTCCGCATCGGGATCGTCGTACTCGGCGGGGGCCCACCGGGAACGGTGACCGCCCGCGCCGGGGCGCACGGCGGCGATGTCCGTCCGGTCCCTTTCGCGGGAGAGCGGGGTCACGGTGCTCACGCGGACGCCCCGGCGTGGGCGGTCGTGCTCTCGGCGCCACCCGTGAGGTGCAGGAAGACCTCGTCGAGCGTGGGGCGGCGCAGTGTGACGTCGACCGGCTCGATCCCGGCGTCACCGAGCGCGGTGGCCATGGTGACGAGCGCCCGGGTGCGCTCGGCGACCGGGATGCTGACCCGGCGCGACTCGGCGTCCACGTGGATCTCACCGGAGGCGACTCGCGCCGCGAGGGCCTCGGTCGCGGCCACGTCCGCCGGGTCGGTGAGGACGATGTCGAGCCAGTCGCCGCCGATGGCGGACTTCAGCTCCTCCGGGGTGCCCTCGGTCACGACCCGGCCCGCGCCGAGCATGGTGATCCGGTCGGCCAGCCGGTCCGCCTCCTCCAGATACTGGGTGGTGAGCAGCACGGTCGTGCCGGAGCCGACCAGGTCGCGGATGGCCGACCACACCTCCTGGCGGGCGGCCGGGTCGAGGCCGGTGGTGGGCTCGTCCACGAACAGCACCCGGGGCGAGACGATGAGGCTCGCCGCCAGGTCGAGCCGCCTGCGCATGCCGCCGGAATACTCACCGACCGGCTTGGCCCCGGTGTCGGCCAGTGAGAACCGCTCCAGCAACTCGTCGGCCCGCCTCCGCGCCCCGGCCGCGGGCAGATGGTTCAGCCTGCCGAACATCACGAGGTTCTGCCGCCCGCTGAGGATCTCGTCGACCGCCGCGTACTGCCCGACCAGCCCGATCCGCTCGCGCACCTGCCGCGCCTGCGTACGGACGTCGAATCCCGCGACGCTCGCCCGGCCCGAGTCCGGGCGCAGCAGCGTGGACAGGATTCTGATCGCCGTGGTCTTGCCCGCGCCGTTGGGACCGAGCAGGCCGCAGACCGTTCCGGCCGCCACCTCCAGGTCGAATCCGTTGAGACCCGTGCCCTCGGCGGCACCCGCGTAGTTCTTTCGCAGGTCGTAGGCGGCGATCGCCGCCGCGTCCCGTCCGGCCGCCCTCGCGTCTGCTGGTTTCACTCTTCGCACCCGTCTTCCCGTCCGGCACTCACCGGCAGTTCGCCCCACATCTGCGCGCTCCTTGAACGTAGACCGTACCGTACACCGTACGGCTCGGCTACGGTGGTCCCAACGCCGAGAATCTGGAGACTGTTCCCGTGAGTGCGAAGAAAGCTTCCGACGCCGACCCGGCACGCAGCCTGGCGCTGCTGTGGGGCTCGCACAGCAAGCCGGGGCGCTCGGGGCTGACGGTGCGTTCGATCGTCCTGGCGGCCGTCGAGCTGGCCAACGCCGAAGGGCTCGAAGCGGTCTCGATGCGCCAGGTCGCCGAGCGGCTGGGGGTCGGGACCATGTCCCTCTACACCCACGTCCCCGGCAAGGGCGAGCTGGTCGACCTCATGGTCGACACCGCGTACGGGGAGCTCTACGACGACGTGGACGCCCCGTCCCGGCAACCGGGCGGGTGGCGGGGCGCGCTGGAGTTCGTCGCCGCCCGCAACTGGGACCTCTACCGGCGCAACCCGTGGATGCTGCAGGTCATCGACGCCCGCTCCACCCTGGGACCGAACGCCTCGCTCAAGTACGAGGCCGAGCTACGCCCGCTGGACGGCGTCGGCCTGACGGACGTCGAGATGGACTCCGTCCTGGCCCTGGTCCTCAGCCACGTGCAGAGCACCGCCAGAACGGCCGCCAACCAGGCACGGGTCCAGGAGGAGAGCGGGATGACCGACGTCGAGTGGTGGGTGTCCAACGCCCCGCTGCTCGACAAGACCATGGACGGCACCCGCTTCCCGGTCGCCTCCCGGGTCGGCCAGGCCGCGGGCGAAGCCCACCAGGCGATCTCCGACCCCGCACACGCCCTCACCTTCGGCCTTGACCGCATCCTGGCCGGAATCGCCGCCCTGATCGCGGGCCGGAATCGCTCATGAACCCGGATCCCGAGGAGTGCCCCGTGGACGATCCGTCACAGGAGAACGGACGCCGTCCCCTCAGACCGTTCCCCGCTTTCCTTCGGGACCCGGGTGGCGATCGTGGCGGCACACCGCGAGCGCGTCCCCGCGCCGGTCGTGGAGGCGAGAGCCGACGATCGGTTCGCCGCCCTGCGCCGGTCGCGGGCGGGGGTCGGTGCCGGAAACAGAAAAAGCGGGGTGTGCGGGACGGGAAGGGCCTTGGTCGCCGTTTCCGTCCCGCACACCCCGGAGGGCCGGTTTAGTAGTAACCGGTGCCCGTGATGGCCGCCGGCTGGTTGCCCATGTTCTTCACCCGATAGCGGATGCACTGGGCGGGCGGGGTGGTGGTGGCGGCGACGTACGCGGCGTGGTCGTTCGCGGCGATCGGCACCGACCCGACGTATTTGCCGCGGCAGTTACCGATCTTCACCTTGACGGGCACGCTGTTCTCGTCGAGCTTGACCAGAACGTTTCCGCCGTACCGGGCTCCGGGGACGAGTTCGGGCGTGAGGAACACCTCCTCGCCCGGCTGGACCCTCGCGGCCAGGTTGACGTCGTCGGCGTGGGCGGGGGTGCCGGTCAGTGCGACGGCTCCGGCGGCCGCCAGGACCAACATCGAGGACAGGGCGCGCATCGAACGTCACTCTCCTTACTCGTCTCTGCGGATCGGACGTGGAGACACTACGAAGAGTCACATCCGCGAAAGATAACGAGGTGGAAGGGCCTGGGTAAAACTCCGGGGAGCGCCGGTCCCGTTTCCCGGACAGCGTGCGTCATAGGCGGTCAGAGTGCCGCCGGCGCCGTTGCCGTGGGTGACGGCACGGAGGCGGGACATTCCGGGGAAAGCTCTGCGGGCCGGACAGGACGCCGTCGTCGCGGCGGGCCCAGAAGAAACGGAGCAAGGGCCGGGCGGGAGCGAGGGCGGCTATCGGATGAGGAACTTCTGGGCCTCGACGATCAGGTCGATGTGGAGGCTGAGCTTGAGGCCGTAGTAGACGATCGCGGTGGCGGTCACCGCCGCGACGGCGACGACCAGGATCTTGACGCTCCAGCCCTGGCGGCCCAGCCAGGCCGTCCAGGCCGACAGGGTCCGCTTGCCGAACTCCAGCAGCCGGTGTGCCCAGTGGAACTCGGTGGCCAGCACCGCGAGCCCCGCGAAGACGACCAGCCAGCCGGGGCCGGGGAAGGGCACCATGATCAGTCCGCCGACCACCAGTACGGTGCCGATCACGCCGATGACGATCTTCAGGGTGAGACGGCCCGCGCTGGTGGACCTGACGCCGTCGAGCCAGCCGTGGATGCCGGACCGCCCGGCCGCCGCGTCTTTCAGCGCGTCGGCGTCGCCCAGCTCGACCCGGCGGTCACTCCCGGCGCCGCCGATGGCGGTCTCGCCCTGGACGCCACCGAGTCCGGTCTCTCCGTGTACGCCGCCGCCGGTGCCGGTCTCAGACGGCTGCCCGGTCGCGCCGTGAGGCTCGCGCACCCCATCTGAGATCGTCATGTTCTCCCCAGCACAGTCGGTTTCTTCCACAATAGGCTCTGCTGGGCGACCCGGCCCCGCCGACGTCCTCAGATCATCCTCAGGGGGGAGGGCCGGGGGGCCTCAGGGGGGAGTCCCGAGATCGCCACGGTCGCCCCTCTCGCCCTTTTAAGGGCGAGAGGGGCGACCTGATGGCATTCGGTCGCCTCCCGGGTGGGCCCCGCCCGCCCTCTGCGGGAAAAACGGTGAGAGAGCGGGCGGGAGGCGGTCAGGGGGCGGTACAGGTGACGGTGGAGGGGACCCCGTTGGTACCGGTCCAGGAGGCGCCGAAACCGAACGAGGTGGAGGCCCCGGGGGCCAGGACGCCGTTCCAGCTCACGTTCTTCACGGTGACGGCCGCACCGGTCTGGGTGTGGGTGCCGCTCCAGAGCTGGGTGATCGTCTGACCGTTCGGGAACGACCACTTCACGGTCCAGCCGGTGGTCGCCGAGGTGCCGGTGTTCTTTACGGTCACCTCGCCCTGGAAACCACCGGGCCAGGAGTTGGACACCGTGTAGGTCGCGGTGCAGCCGCCGCCGACCTGCCCGGCGAGGGTCTTGAAGGTCACCGGGGTGGAGGCGTCCGAGCTGTTGCCCGCCGCGTCACGGGCGATCACGTAGAAGGTGTACGACGTGTCGGCGGTCAACCCGGTGAGCGCGAACGACGGCGAGGTCGGCGACCCCACCTTCACGTCCGTCGCCCCCGCCTCACGGTAGACGTCGTAACCACTCACCCCGACGGCATCCGTCGAAGCCGCCCAGGTCAACGTCGCACCCGACGACGTGATCGCCGAAGCCACCGGAGTACCGGGCTTGGTCGGCGGGACGGTGTCGGGGGGCGGGACGGTCCCGTCGTTGTCGGCGTACAGGATGCCCCGGCCGTTGGTGCCCAGGTAGACGCGGCCGTAGACGCGCGGGTCGCCGGTGATCGCCTCGCCCGCGTTGCCGTACTGGTGCTTGTCGTCGTTGATCCGCACCCAGCTCGCGCCGGTGTCGTCGGAGCGGAAGACGCCGGTCACGCCGCCGATCGTGGCGACGGTGTACAGCGCCTGGTAGCCACCGGCGGTGGCGGATTTACCGAAGCCGATGTTGACGGCGTCGGTGACGCCGGACAACTTGGTGAACGACGCGCCGCCGTTGGTGGAGCGCCAGATGCCCGAGGCGGCGCCCGCGCTGTTCGCGGGTCCGGTCAGCCAGATGTCGCCCTCGCGGCCGGGTACGGCCTTGAACTTGACGTTGCCCTCGGCGGGCAGTCCGGTCGCGGCGGTGGCCGTGAAGGAGACGCCGCCGTTGGTGCTGGCGTAGAACTTTCCGCCGCTGAAGCCGTAGAACCTGTTGGAGTTCACCCGGTCGGACTCGACGACGGCTCCCGTCGGGAGTCCGGTGGAGGGGGTCCAGGTGTTGCCGTAGCCGACCGAGTAGTGCACGCCCACACCCTTGGGCGCCCAGACGAACCGGGAGCCGTTCGCCGCCGCGGCGATCGTGCCGCCCTCGTTGATGCCACCGGGTTCGGTGCCCTGGAACCAGTTGGCGCCACCGTCGGTGGAGAACGCGGCGTGACTGTCGTTCGGCCGGTCGGCGTCGGTGAAGTTGCCCGCGCGGACCATGATCGACGGGTTGGTCTCGGCGTAGTCGAGGCTGGTCGTCGAGGTGAAGACCGGCGAGGTGAACAGCATGGGCGGTACGGCGTCGAGGTTGGTGTGCCGGAAGCCTCCCAGGTCACCCAGGGCACTGACCAGCGGGGCGCCGGTCGGCGGGCTGATCAGGTCGAGGACTGCGGTCTCCTCAAGCCCCTTGACCATGGGCTTGATGGTGAACTTGCCGCCGGTGTCCCACTTCTTGAGGTCCTCGGTGCCGTACACCGTGGCACCGGTGCCGTACATCATCCGGTTGCCGTCGAACGGGTCGATCTCCAGCGACTCCGTCATCCAGCCGAGCTTGGGGGTCGTCTCCGGCGGCTGCGGGTTGGTCCCGAAGGTCAGCCACGGCGAGGAGGAGATGTCCATCGTGTAGCGGAGGCTGCGGTCCGGGTAGGAGGTGAAGTCCCAGACCCGCGTCCAGGTCGCGCCGGAGTCGGTGGACCTGAAGAAGATCACGTCCGGCCACCAGGAGATCTGGGTCGCGACCATGATCGTGCCGGGGTTCTGCCGGTCGATCGTGAGGCCGCTGTAGCCGAAGTAGTTGTCGGACGAGCTGGAGGGGATCGGGCTGATCTGGGTCCAGGCCCCGGTGGTGGTGTTGAGCTTCCACACGTCGCCCTTGGAGCCGTCGTACGGGCCGCCGGTGTCACTGGTGGCGATGTAGAGCGTGCGGCTGACGTGATCGAACACGCCCTTGTGCGCCATGTAGCCGGTGGGCTGTCCGGCGACCCTGCTCCAGGTGGTCCCGCCGTCCGAGGAGCTGTAGACGGTGTTCGCCTTGTCCGCGACGCCCACGTAGATCTTCTGTGTCGTGTTCCCCGCGGTTCCCGAGGTCGGGTCGAAGGTCACCCAGACCACGCCGGGACGGTGGCTGAGGTAGCCGTTGGGATCGGAGGGGTCCTGGGCGTAGTTCCCCGCGTTGGGGAAGCTCGTGACCTTGGCCCAGGTCACCCCCTTGTCGGTGCTGCGCCACAGGCCGTTGCCGTCGGGCGCGCCGAGGTAGACGACGCTGTTCCTGTTGGGGTCGACGGCGAGCCGCTCCCCCATCCCCCGGCCCGGCATGTTGCCGCCGAGTTTGAAGGGCAGCGGTGTGGCCTGCCAGGTCTCGCCCTTGTCTGCGGAGCGCAGGATGGCCCCGTTGTTGGGGTCCCAGCTGTTGGTGTACATCCCGGCGGCGACGTAGACACGGTTGGTCTCCACCGGGTCGGTGGCGAGGCTGACCACACCGTTGTAGCCCCACTTGTCCCAGCCCACCCAGTCGAGCAGCGGGGTCCAGCTCTTGCTCGCCTGTTCCCAGCGGTACGCGCCGCCGATGTCGGTGCGGGCGTAGATCAGGTTTTTCTCGGTCTGGTTGAAGATGATCCCCGGCACGAACCCGCCGCCGTCGATCCTCACGTTCTTCCACTGGTACGTCTCCGCGGCGGCCGCGGAACCGGTCCCGGTCGCCACCGTCTTTGTCGCGGCCTTCACCGCGGCCCCCGACGCGGACGCCTGGGCGCCCCCGACGGCCGCGCCGACCGACGCGCACGCCACCGCCACGGCGGCGAGCATGCTGAACAGCCTTCTTCGCATGTACGGCTTCCCTTCGCAATGCAACGGACAAACCGCCATGCACGATCAGGTGACGGGACCCTGACCGTCGACCGCCATGATGCGCGTGCATGAACGCCCAGAGGTTCACATGCCGGACCCCGGATCGTCAATAGTTTGACTAGACAACTAACAAACCCACGGCGAATCCCCCGGGGAGACATCGGCGCTCCCGCCGGGGCGCGCCCTGTCGCCCGTCGCCGCCGCCCCTTGCCCGAGGTGCGGGATCGGTGCGAGAACGCGACACCGGAGCCGCGTGCGGGAGCGACACGGGGCGTCGGCCCCGGCCGACGGGACGGACCTCGTCACACCTCGCAGGGAGCGCAGCTCTGGCGGGGCGGGAGCATCAGGCGCGAGCCCGGTCCTCTCGCGGCGGCCACGTCGTCGGGGTTGGCGAGCGCGCAGCGGTCCAGGGAGAGGCACCCGCAGGCGATGCAGTCGGTCAGACCGTGGCGGAGCCGTTCGAGCTGCCTGATGCGGTCGTCGAGCTCGTCCTGCCACACCGTCGAGAGCCTCGCCCAGTCCTCCCTGGTGGGGGTGCGCTCGTCGGGAAGCGCCGACAGCGCCTGCTGGATCGTCCTGAGCGGGATCCCGACGCGCTGGGAGACCCTGATGAAGGCGATCCTGCGGAGCGTGTCACGGGGGAAACGGCGCTGGTTACCCGCGGTGCGACGGCTGCGGATCAGCCCCTTGGCCTCGTAGAAGTGCAGGGCGGAGACCGCGACCCCGCTGCGCGCGGAGAGCTGGCCGACACTCATCTCCGGATTGTTGGGCATGCGCCAGTCTAACTTGACCTCAATCAACATTGAGGTTACAGAGTGAGTACATGACATTCACGGAGGCGGAGCTCGCCTATCTCGAAGGGCAGCGCCTGGGCCGCCTGGCCACCACGGGCCCCGACGGTTCCCTGCAGAACAGCCCGACCGGTTTCCGCGTCGACACCGAGACCGGCGTCGTCGACATCTACGGCCGCGCGATGGGCACCACCAGGAAATTCCATAACGTCCGGACGAATCCGCGGGTGGCCTTCGTGGTCGACGACGTCGCCTCCACCGACCCCTGGCGGGTGCGGGGCGTGGAGATCCGGGGTGAGGCCGAGGCCGTCGAGGACCACGAACCGCCCTCCCCGTACCTGAGCCGGGAGATCATCCGCATCCATCCCCGGCGGATCATCTCCTGGGGCGTCGACCCCACCCAGGAGGGCATGAGGGGCCGTGACGTCTGACTCCGCGTCCTCGGGCGCTTCTTCTGCGGGGAAGAGCCATCAGGTATGAATGGCGCATGACGAGAACACTGGTGCTGGGTGGCGGAGGCGTGGCGGGCATCGCCTGGGAGGCGGGGATCGTCACCGGTCTGCGCCGGGCCGGCATCGAGCTGGGAGAGGCGGACCTGATCATCGGCACCTCCGCCGGATCGGTGGTCGGGACGCTCGTCGCCACCGAGGCCGACCTGGAGAGCGCGGTCGGCGTCCAGGCGGACACGGAGGTCTCGAACGTCTCGACCGCCTCCGCCGTCGACATGGAGGCGGTGATGGCCGCCTTCGGCGTGCTCTACGACCCGTCCCTGGAGCCCCTGGAGGCCCGGCGCCGGGTCGGCGAGATGGCCCTCGCGATGCGGGACACCGGCGCCAGGATCGAGACGATCGGCAACCGGCTGCCCGTCAAGGAGTGGCCGGAGCGCCGCCTGCTGATCACCGCCGTCGACACGGGGACCGGCGAGTTCGTGGTCTGGGAGCGCGAATCGGGGGCTCCACTGGTGGCGGCGGTCGCCTCCAGCTGCGCGGTCCCGTGCGTGTTCCCTCCGGTGGAGATCGGAGGGCGCCGCTACATGGACGGCGGGGTCCGCTCGGCGACGAACGCCGACCTGGCGGCGGGCAGCTCCGCCGTGGTCCTCCTGGAACCGCTGGCGCACGTCTCACCGAGGTCCCGCCTCGAAGCCGAGCTCGCCGAACTGGGTGAGGCCACCGTCGCCCACGTCGTCCCCGACGAGGCGTCGGTCGCCGTGTTCGGCGCCAACGTCCTCGACCCGGCCCTGTGGCGCCCCGCCTTCCAGGCCGGCCTCGCCCAGGCGCTCGCCGCCCAGGAGAGCGTGGCCAGGGCCTGGAAGGACTGAGATCGTGACCGGCCGGAGGCGGACCTACGACAGGTTCTCTCGCGGGGTGCACGGGGGTCCACCGAGGGCTGCGACGGAACGTGCGGCGACCCTCTCGGTGCCCCCGGTGGGATTCACCGCGGAGGGAAGGTGAGCGGGGTGGCGCCGCTGTGGGTGGTGAGCGGGCCACCGGGGGCGGGGAAGTCCACCGTGGCGGCGGCGCTGCTCGCGCTGCTCGACCCGGTTCCCGCGCTGCTCGACAAGGACACCGTCTACGGCGGTTTCGTCGCGGCCACCCTCCGCGCCCACGGACGTGACGACGGGGAGCGCGAAGGCCGCTGGTACGACCAGAACATCAAGCGTTATGAATACGAGGGGTTGACAGAGGTCGCCCGCCAGATCCGTTCCCACGGCTGTCCGGTGATGCTGGAGGGCCCCTTCACCACCCAGGTGCACGACGCGACGGTGTGGGAACGCTGGGTCGAGCGGCTGGGCGGCCCGCCCGTGCGTCTCCTCTGGATCCGTTCGGACGGCCCCGCGCTGCGGGCCCGGCTGGAGGCGAGAGGGCTCGCGAGGGACGCGGGCAAGCTCGACCGCTTCGAGGACTACCTGCGGGCGATCAGGGTGGACGAGCCACCCGTCGTGCCCCACGACGAGATCGACAACCGCCCCGGCGCGCCCTCGCTCACGTCGCAGCTGGAAAGACTCGCCCGCCGCCTCGCTGCGGGCGGTGAGGACACTGAGAACACTGAGAACACTGAGAACACTGAGAACACCGAGGACACTGCCCGCGCCTGAACGCCCGGCGGCGCGGGGCGCGGCGTTCAGGGGACCTGGAAGCGGTCGTCCCTGGCGTCGGTGATCGCCATGTGGCCCGGGAGATGGCCGATGGCGAAGGACACCCCGCTCGCCATGACGGCCGCCTGTGGCGTCACCCCGCAGGCCCAGAAGACCGGGGTCTCCCCCGCCCGCACCTCGACGGGATCGCCGAAGTCGGGGACGCCGAGGTCGGCGATCCCGATCTCCTCGGGGGCGCCGACATGGATCGGCGCCCCGTGCACGGCCGGATATCTCGCGGTCACCCGTACGGCGGCCGGAACCAGGGAGGCCGGGACGGGGCGCATCGAGACGACCAGCGGGCCGCCCAGCGATCCCGCGGGACGGCAGGCGATCGAGGTGAGATACATGGGCACGTTCGTCCCCGTCTCGATGTGCCGTACCGGAACCCCGGCCCTGAGCAACGCGTCCTCGAAGGTGAAGCTGCAGCCGAGCAGGAAGGCGACCAGGTCGTTCCGCCAGAGGTCGCGCACGTCGCCGACGTCGGCCACGGCCCTGCCGTCCTGGTAGACGCGGTAGGCGGGCAGGTCGGTGCGAAGGTCGCCGCCGAACAGGACGGTGCTCACCGCACCGGGATCGCCGACGTCCAGGACCGGGCAGGCGACGGGGTTGCGCTGGGCGAACAGGAGCAGGTCGTAGGCGAGTTCGCGGGGCACGGCGAGCAGGTTGGCCTGGGTCCAGCCCCGGCACCACCCCGCGGTGGGCACTCGCAACCCCTCCCTGAAGTGACTCCGGGCCCGCGCCGGGGTGAGCGCCGCTACGTCCATCGGCGGATCATAACCTCGGCGCCGTCCGCCGCCCAGCGTTCCTCGGCCGCGGGCGGGGATACGGATGCTGGATATCGGTGTCTGCGACAGCCGAAACTTCGGCGCAACTCCGGTCCCTGGAATCTCGGATGTCGGACACCGCTGTCAGACTCCGGCCGGCGGGGGCGGCTGTCCTCAAAGCGAGACGCCCGGAAAGAGGCTAACGGCCATCCATAAATACCCAAATTAAGGCGCCTAAAACGTTTTTGGAACGATTCGACAAAATTGAGTCATATTTCATGACAAGTTTGCATTGCAGGTATAACGCCCCGGCCTTACGTTCCCGGTATGGATCTCGAGCTCCGACACCTCAAGATCGTGCGCGCGGTGGCACAGGCCGGCAGCGTCACCAAGGCCGCCACCCACCTCGGATTGGCCCAACCCGCGCTGACGGCGCAGCTCAAACGGATAGAGCGGGTTCTCGGGGGAGCTCTTTTCGAACGCGACCACAACGGCGCCAGGCCCACGCCCCTGGGGCAGCTGGTCCTGTCACGTGCACTGGTGCTGCTGCCCGCGGCCCGCGAACTCCAGGAGGAGGCACTTCGATTCGCCAACGCGAACGCCGACCTTCCCAGCTACCGGCTGGGCGCCACCCACGGCCCGATACTCGGCGGTCTGGTGGACCGCCTCGCCACCGCCTGGCCGTCCACCCCGGTGAGCACCCACACCTCCTGGTCCGCGAAGGAGCTCACCGCCATGGTGATGCTGGGCCGGATCGACTTCGCGTTCATCGGCGCCTGCGGAGAGAGCCCTCCGCCGGTGGAGGGGCCGGTGGTGTGGTCGACCGTGGGGACCGACCCGGTCTTCGTACTGCTCAACGAGGATCATCCGCTGGTGGACAGGAAGGAGGTGGAGCTCGCGGAGCTGGCCGACGAACAGTGGACGGTGACCCCGGGCGACAGCTGCTTCGGCGACTGCTTCGCCACGGCCTGCGCCCGTGCCGGCTTCACCCCCAAGACCATCTACGAGACCGACGTGGCCACCTGCATGCACCTGGCCAAGGTCGGACGCGCCGCCGCGCTGTGTCAGGCGACCTTCCAGCCCGCCGAAGGGCTGAAGCTGGTACCGCTCGCCGGGGCCCCGCTGCGCTGGCGGCAGCTGCTCGGCTGGCACCCGGAGGCCGCGAGCGCCACGGTCGCGGCATCGATCCTCGAACACGCGAAGGCCGCGCATTCCGACGCGATCGGACGGAGCAGACGATACGCGGCGTGGCTGACCGAGAACCCCCGGCTGGGCACCTCGCCATAACGTGACGGTAGGGGGCATCTGATAGAGGCGCGCCTCAGGCGCACCCCGTTACGTTGACGACACCCCCACCCGAGGGGTTCCAGAGACCAGGCCGGTCCGCCGCCCCCGCGGCCCGGCCGTCCCCGCCGCCCTTCCCCGCCACGAGCTTGTGCGAGCTCCTGGCGGGGAGGGCGGCCTCTCCACGTCCGGGCGTCGAGAACAATGGGGGGATGAGCGACCTTCTGACGCTGAGCGAGGGCGCGGTGCTGACGCACCTCGCCACCCGGGCCGAGCTGGCGAGCGGGGTGCTGCCCGCCTCCGACGACCTGCGGCTGTGGGCACGGCTGGCCGACGGTGCGGGAGTGCCCCTGGCGGGCGGCGGCCGGGTGCGGACCTCGCTCGACACCGGCGAGCCCGTCCTGACCGGACCCGACGGCTGGCTCGCCGGGGTGGAGCCGGAGCAGGTGATCGCGCTGCGGTTGCGCGGCGGCACCCTGGAACTGTCGGTCACCGAGTTGGACGACGTCCCCGCCGAACGGGTGATGCGGGTCGTCCAGGAGTTCGGCGAGCAGGCGCTCGACGCGCTGCGCGCCTTCGCGGAAGGGCTGGAGCCCAGTCCCGGCGTGCCGGTCGACGTCGTGGTCCTGGAGCTGCTGATGAAGGCCCCCGAGACCTTCGCCGACCCGCTGCCGCCGCTGTCCCCGCTGCTGCTCAACGCCTCGCTGGAGCTGCGCGAGGGCCGGGTGGGCATCGTGGGCGCCCCGTGGGACACGGCGTCGGTCGCCGACCTGGCCCCGTTGGACATCATCAGGCTCGCCCTGGTGCGCAGCGCGCTGCGCACGTACGGGGAGGGCGCCGACCTCTCCAAAGCCGTCACCTACCTGTCGCGGTCGGACGCGGTGCTCGCGAGGGTCGCCGACGAGGTGGAGCGCGAGCCGCTCGGCCCGGCACTGGTCGAGGCACTGCCCCGCACCGAGCCGGCCGCTCTGCTGCTGATCGCGAGGTCTGCCGAGGGCGAGGGCCGTTCGTTCGAGGCTGCAGGGCTGATCTCCGAGGTGCTCTCCCTCTCCCCCGAGCTGGCACCGGCCGTTCGCGACGCGGCCGAGTACGCCGCGTGCCGCACCACCCCCGGGGCTCCGCTGCCCGAGCGGGCCGCGCACCTGTTCCGGCAGCTGCTCACGTACGCCTACCGCCCGGCCCGCAGGCGGCTGATCGAGGATCTGATCGCGCTGAGTGTCCGGGTGGCGGAGCCCGCCCTCGCGGACCTGGCGCTGTTCGAGAACGACGTCGTCGGCGAGTTCCTGGACGCGCGGGCCGAGTGGCTGCGCGACGACGAGGTGGAGCTGCTGGAGTCCTGGCGGCGGACACCGCTGCGGCTGTGGGAGGTCCTCGACGTGTCCGGGGACGAGATCACCGTGGCCGCCCTCGGGGACGGGACCGGAGAGCGGGTGAGGCTGGTCGACGAGTTGCTCTCCGGGCAGGCGATACCGGGCGACCTGATGCTGACCAGGGTGCTGGGCGACGGGACGGGGCCGCACGTGTTCGGTCACCCGTTCAAGGTCGATCCCGAACGCGGGGAGGAGATGCTCGCCCTGCTCTCCGACCCCGTCGACCCCTACGCGGTGGCCGCCTTCTTCAGGCGCCCCAGGCGGGCACCCGCCGCCGCCCCCGGCACGGACGCGGCCGAGGCGGCGGACTCCACGGTGACGGACGACGATACCGGCCGCTGAACGGCTCCGGGATAGGCGGGGTCTGAGCCCGTCAAAGGGTGCGCAGGAAGGCCAGGCCCGTGGTCGCGAGGTCGTCCTGCGTGTCGGCGAGGGGGCGCCAGATCGAGGCGGCCGTGGCGATCGTCCGGTTGTGCGCGGTGAACGACTCGATGCAGAGCGGCCCCCGGTAGTCCACGGCGCGCAACGCGTCGGCGAGGGCGGGCCAGTCCATGTGGTCGGCCCCCGGCGCACCCCGGTCGTTCGCGCAGACCTGCACGTGCGCGACGAGATCCCCGGCCAACCGTACGGCCGCCGCCGGGTCCCGCTCCTCGATGTTCATGTGATAGACGTCCAGCGCGAGGCCGACTCCCGGGATCCCGCCGACCGCCTCGACGGCCTGCTCGACGGTGTTGACCAGGCTGGTCTCGTAGCGGTTGAGCGGTTCGACGGCGACCGTCACCCCGCGTTCCGCCGCGTACGCGCCGACCGGGGTCAGGTTCTCCCGCAGCTCGGCGTAGCAGCTCTTGCGCTCCTCCTCCGACATCCGCCAGGTCCGCCCCACCGAGGCGTAGGCGGGTCCGCCGATCACCGGGCTGCCCACCGTCACGGCGGCGTCCACGCATCGCCGCAGGTAGTCCTGGGTGTCGGCGACCGTCGCCGCGTCGGCGCCGACCAGTTCCCTGCCCGGTGGCATGACGAGGACCACCGAGGCCTTCAGCCCGAGGCTTCCCAGCAGTTCGGCCGCCCGCGCGGGATCCCAGTCTCCGGCCTGCTCCACCGGTAGCTCGATCACGTCGAACCCCCAGTCGGCCACCTTCGGCGCCAGCCGGGCGAGATCCTCGTCCGTCAGCGGCGAGACCCATACCCACGTGTTGACCCCGATGGGGAACATCGGCAACCCCTTTTCGTGCTGAACGCGTACTCGATGTCTCCGAGCCCGTCGGCGGACTCGTCTGGCGGGCCCTTCGTGAGCCTCGTGGCACCGGGCTCCGGGCACCGCGAGACGGTGCCCGGAGCCCGGTGGATCCGCCTTGCTCACCGCCCTGGCCGGGGGATCGCCCGGCCCGCGGGGAGATCGGCCTTACTTACCGCCCCAGGCGGCGGGGAAGTCCGGCAGCTTCTCGCAACCGCAGAGCGCGTAGTGCAGCGGCGGCATGTTGGGCTGCAGGTAGGTGTCCAGGTTCTCGGAAGTGATCTTGGGCTGGGGCAGCTTCCAGGTCTTGGGCACCTCCTCACCCTTGAGGATCTTCAGGGCGGCGATGATCGGGGTGCGCCACTGGTAGGTGGGGTAGGTCGGTGCGACGGCCGTGAGGCCACCGCTCTTCCACTTCTGCAGGAAGTCCTGCTGGTCCTCGCCGACGATCGCCGGCACCGGGACCCCGGCGTCCTCGAACGCCTCGACGGCCGCCACGGCGGTCGCGCCCGCGTCCATCCACACCCCGTCGATCTTGCCGTGCCGCTGGATGTAGTCGCTCACGATGCTCTTGGTCTTGGCCGCGTCGCCGTCGGTGAACTCCACCCCGACCACGTCGAGCTGGCTCTGGTCGAAGGTGACCTTCGCCGCCGACCAGCGGGTCTCCAGCACGTCGACGCCCGGCAGGATCCGCAGCGCGAGGACCTTGCCTCCGGCCGGCACCTTCTCCACCAGGAACTCGGCGCCGTCGGCGCCGAAGGCGTAACCGCCGATGGGGTTGATGAACGTCACCGGGCAGTCGGTCTCCACGCCTCGGTCGAAGACGATCACCGGGACCTTGGGGCAGGCGCCCGTCACCGCGGGGGTGAGCGTCGCGGTGGTGTTGGGCGAGACGATCAGAGCGTCACATCCCTTGCCGACCAGCTCGGCGATGTCGGAGATCTGCTTGTCGTCCTTGCCCTCCGCGTCGAGGGCGGTGAACTTCTTGATCTCCTTGTGCAGCGCCACCTCGGCCTGCATGGTCTTCCAGCCCACCTGCCGCCACGGGTTGTTCACCGCCGCGTTGGAGAAGCACAGGTTGTAGGGACCGTCCTTCTTGTACTTGGCCGTGTCCACCATCTCCGGGGCGATGGCCTGCTCCCACGGCTTGTCCGCTGGCCCCTCCGCGCTCTGGGCCCGCATGGCGAGCTGGGCGTCGTAGTCGGCCTGGACGAAGAACTTCGACTGCTCTCCGGTGTTGGAGGACGCGGCGGTGGAAGGGGCGGCCGCCGAGCTCTCCGGCGCCGCGCTTGAGGTCACCGGCTTGTCACTGGCGCATCCCGCGGCGAGCAACATCGCGGAGACACCCGCGACGAGCACCGTGATCGATCTGTTCAAAGAAGGCTCTCCTTGTTTCTCTGGGGGGCGTTCAGACGCGTAGGGCGCGCCTGAACGGAAGCCGTACGGAACTCGCCGCGACGGCGGCGATGATGATCACGCCCTGGACCGCGAACTCCAGGGCCCCCGAGATCCCGTACAGGTTGAGCAGGGTGAACAGCGCTTCGAGGGTGAATGCCCCGGCCATCGCGGCGACCACGGAGCCGCGCCCGCCACCGAGCGCGACGCCACCGAGGACGACGGCCGTGATGGCCTGGAACTCCAGGCCCTGCCCGACCTGGGCCGAGACACCCGCGAAGCCGCCGAGCAGGATGCCCGCGACGGCCGCGGCCAGGCCGGAGATGACGAAGGCGGCGATCCTGGTCCGGTCGACCCTCACCCCGGACAGTCCTGCCGCGCGTTCGTTGTCGCCGGTGGCGATGAGCCGCTTGCCGAAGTCGGAGCGCATGAGGAGGATCGCCGCGGCGCCCGCGACGAGAAGAATGAACACCGACCAGGGCACCGGGCCGAGGTCCCTGCGACCGAACATCCGGAACGTCTCCGACAGCGCGCCGCGCGGGGCGCCACCGGTCCACAGGAACACCGCGCCGGACAGCACGAGCATCATGCCGAGCGTGGTGATGAACGACGGCACCCTCAGCTTGGTGGTGATGGCCCCGTTGGCGAGCCCGACCAGCAGCCCGATCACGATCAGCAGGGCCAGCACCGGCCAGGTCGCCTGCTCCTGCCCGTCGATCAGCCGGGCGGCCACCACGACCTGCACGGTGACGAGCGACCCCACCGACAGGTCGAACTCCCCCGAGACGATCACGAAGTACTGCCCGGCGGCCAGGATGACCAGCGGTGCGGCTCTCTTGAGAAAGGCGAGGAACCCGGCGGGTTCCAGGAAGAACGGGTTCACCAGCGCGATCAGCACCAGCAGCACCGCCAGCACGGCGAGGATCGGCCCCATGGACCTGAGGGCTCTCATCGGGATCGCCTCCTCGCGCCGCGGCGGGCGTAGACGGCCACGGCGACGACGATCACCAGGCCGCGGACCACGTCCTTGAAGAACGCGTTGACCTCCAGCTGGTTGAAGACGCTGTCGAGCACGGCGAGCAGCAACACCCCGCCGACCGTCCCGGCGACCCCGCCCCTGCCTCCGGCCAGGGCCGTACCGCCGAGGACCACCGCGGCGATCGACTCCAGGTCGTAGCCGCCGTCGGTGCCGACCGTGGGCGCGCCCGCGCCGAGCCTGCTCGCCAGCAGCAGCCCGGCGACGCCCGCGCAGACCGAGCACAGGATGTGCGCGGCGACGACGATCCTGCCGGTCCGTACGCCGGACAGCCTGGCCACCTCCTCGTCACCGCCGACCGCGTAGATCCGGTACCCGAGCCTGGTGCGGCGCAGCAGGAACCAGACGGCGAGCGCGACGGCGGCCCACAGCAGCGCGGAGACGGGGACCGGTCCGATCCTGTCGTAGCCGAGCCGCTGGAAGGATTCGGGCACGCTGCCCGCGGGACCGTCGTAGAGGTGGTCCACGATCCCCTTGACGATGAGGGCCGTGCCGAGGGTCGCGATGAAGGCGTGGACGTGCAGCCGGGTGATGACCAGGCCGTTGACCAGCCCGATCAGCGCGCTCACCGCGAGCACCGCCGCGACGCCGGGGACGATCCCGCCGTCCTGCCCGGCCATGATCTCGGCCGCGACGAGGGAGGTGAGGCTGATCAGGTACGCCACCGACAGGTCCAGCGACCCGACCAGGATCGCCAGCGTCTGACCCACCGCGACGATGCCCAGCGCGGCCGAGCGCTGCTGGATGCCGACGATGGTCTCCAGCGTGAGGAAGTCGCCCCCGTCGAGGGCGACCAGCACCCATCCGACGAGCATGACCCCGGCCAGGGCGAGGTAGATGACCTGGGTCGAGCCGATGCGGCCCGCCAGGGCGCGCCTTCTCTCCCCTTCCTGCGGGACGGGGGCGGCGGGCGCGGCGGTGCCGGTCGCCGCCGCGGGCCTGCCAGGGCCGGTCACGACGTCACCTCACCGGCGGCCAGGCGCATCACGGCCTCCTCCGAGGATCCGGCGGGCAGCGAACCGGCGATGCGGCCGTCGCGCATCACGACGACGCGGTCGCTCATGCCGATCAGCTCGGGAAGCTCGGACGAGATCATCATGATCGCCATTCCGTCCTCGGCCAGGCCGCGCATCAGGTCGTGGATGGCGGCCTTGGCACCCACGTCGACCCCGCGCGTGGGCTCGTCGAAGATCAGGACCTTCGGCGCCACGGTCATCCACTTGGCCAGCACGACCTTCTGCTGGTTGCCGCCGGACAGGTAGCGGACCTCCTGCTCGGGGCGGGGCGGGTGGAGCCGTACCGCCTCCAGGAGTTCGAGGACACCGGTCCCGCCGGTCCCGCCGATCCTGCCGCCGTTGCCGATCCTGCGCACCGAGCGGGAGACCAGCAGGGCGTTGTCCCGTACGGACTGGCGCAGCGCGAGCCCTTCGGCCTTGCGGTCCTCGTTCACCAGGCCGATCCCGGCGGCCACGGCCTGCCGCACCGACGCCGGCCGCAGCGGGCTCATCGTGCCGCGCGTGAACGGCTCGGCGCCGAACAGGGCCTTGGCCAGTTCGGTGCGGCCCGACCCCTGCAGGCCGGCCACGCCGAGGATCTCGCGTTCGCGCAGTTCGAGGTCGATTCCGTCGAGCACGGCGTTGCCTCCGCCGCGCACGCTGAGCCGTACCTCTCCCGGTTCCGTGCCCCGGTCGGGGAAGTAGGTGCCGAGGTCGCGGCCGACCATCAGCCGGACCAGCTCGTCGGAGGTGATCTCGGCGGTGTCCGCGGTCCTGACCAGCGTGCCGTCCTTCAGCACCGTCACCCGGTTGGACAGGTCGAAGACCTCCCGCAGCCGGTGGGAGATGTAGAGGACGGCGATCTTCCGCTCCCGCAGGCGGGCCACCAGCCGGTAGAGCAGTTCCACCTCATGATCCGCGAGTGCCGCCGTGGGCTCGTCCATCACGATGATCCGGGCGTCCTGGGAGAGCGCCTTGACGATCTCCACGACCTGCTGCTGGGCGATGGAGAGGTGACGGACCAGGTCACGGGGGGTGAAGGAGGTCTCACCGAGTTCCTGGAGCAGCCGGGCGGTGGCTGTCTCCATCGCCTCCCTGTCGACCAGCCCCCGCCGGACGGGCTCGCGGCCCAGGAAGACGTTCTCGGCGACGCTGCGCTCGGGCAGCAGGTTGAACTCCTGGTAGATGATCGCCACCCCGGCGCGCTGCGCCTCGACGGGGTGGGCGAAGGAGACCTCGGTGCCGTCGATCTCGACGCTGCCCTCGTCAGGGGCGTGCACCCCGGCGAGAACCTTCATCAGCGTGGACTTTCCCGCGCCGTTCTCTCCGACGACCGCGTGCACCTCTCCGGCGGCGACCTCCAGATCGACCCCGCTCAGTACGCGGACTCCGAGAAAACTCTTGGCGATGCCACGCATTCTCAGGATCATGAGGCTACCGTCCCCGCGCGAGATACGGCGGCGGGAAAACGCGTCTTAGGTGCCAGGGACACCTGGGATATCAGGGATAGGGCTAACACATCCGAAAATCCGGTCCCGACGTCACCGGATGGTAATCGATTCGTCGGTAACCGGCCGATTTCCTTCATGTGTCCGGATGCTAAAGCGCTCTTATGGCGATGGTCAAGCAAAAGGATGTCACCATTTGGCATAATGAGGCAGGCCGAGCGCCTAAGTCGCTTTGACGCAGCGGAAACAAGGGGTGTTGACTGTGTGCATGTTCAGCGAAGCGAACGGTTCGATCGCCGGTGCGGGGGCGCTTCTCAACATCCTGCGCGACGGTCAGGCCAGAACGAGGGCCGAACTGGTCCAGCTCACCGGGCTGGCCAGGTCCACCCTGGCCCAGCGTCTCGACGCGTTGCTGAGCCAGCAGTGGATCATCCCGACCGAGGAGGCCATCTCCTCGGGGGGCCGCCCCGCCATCGCCTTCACGTTCAACCGCACCGCCCGCGTCGTCCTCTCCGCCGACCTCGGCGCCACCCACGCCCGGGTGGCGGTCACCGACCTCGGCACCACGGTCCTCGCCGAGCGCGCGGCCGAGGTGCCGATAGACCGCGGGCCCGAGGAGACACTCGGCTGGCTCCAGCGCACCTTCGAGGAGATGCTCGCCGAGATCGGCCACCGCCCGGAGGAGATCTGCGGCATCGGCGTCGGCCTCCCCGGCCCGGTCGAGCACAGCTCGGGACGCCCGGTCAATCCGCCGATAATGCCCGGCTGGGATGGTTTCCCCGTTCCCGAGTGGCTCGGCTCGCGCCTCGGCGCCCCCGTCCTCGTCGACAACGACGTGAACATCATGGCGTTGGGCGAGCACTGGGCCGCCCGCCCCAGCGCCGACCACCTCATCTTCGTCAAGATCGGCACCGGCATCGGCTGCGGCATCATCAGCGACCGCCGTCTGCACCGGGGCGCCCAGGGCGCGGCCGGCGACATCGGGCACATCCGGGTGGCCTCGGCCCTGGACACCGTCTGCCGCTGCGGCAACATCGGCTGCCTGGAAGCCGTCGCCAGCGGCGCCGCCATGGCCGCCAAGCTGTCCGCGGACGGGGTGGAGGCCGACGACAGCCGCGACGTGGTCCGCCTCGTACGCGCGGGCAACACCGACGCCGTGCAGCTCATCCGGCAGGCGGGCCGCGAGGTCGGCGACGTGCTCGCCTCGATCGTCAACTTCTTCAACCCCTCGGTGATCGTGGTCGGCGGCGACATCTCCGAGGCCGGTGAGCAGGTGCTCGCCGGGCTTCGCGAGGTCATCTACAGCCGATCGCTGCCCCTCGCCACCCAGCACCTGACGATCACCGCCAGCGAGCTGGGCGACCGCGCGGGGGTGATCGGCGCCGCCGTCATGGTCATCGAGCACGTGCTCGCCCCCGGCAGCGTCGACCGCTCCGTCGCCGTCCCCGCCGTCTGACCGATCCTCGGTGCGGCCTTCGCGATCCACCTCGCCCATCCCGCTTCCCGGCGGGTAGGGAGCCGCGATTTCCCGGCGGGCAGAGGGGCGCGATCCACCCCGCCTGCCCCGCTTCCCGGCGGGTAGGGGGCTTTCCCGATCCGCCCCGGCTCCGGCGGAAAGGCGGGCTCTCAGCGGGGGATCAGCTCCTGCGACGCGCTGAGTTCCCGCGCGAACCAGGCGATGGTACGGCGCAGTCCCTCGATGACGTCGATTTTCGGCCGCCACCCCAGCGCGGAGACGGCGAGGGAGATGTCGGGGCGGCGAATCTGCGGATCGTCGTCGGGGCGGCCGACGAAGCGGATCGGTGACTCCGAGCCGGTCAGGTGACGGACCGTCTCGGCGAGGGCCAGCACGCTCAGCTCGGTGGGATTGCCGATGTTGACCGGCCCGGTCATCTCGCCGCGGGCCAGAGCCAGGATCCCCTCCACGGTGTCGTCGACGTAGCACACCGACCGGGTCTGCCCCCCGTCGCCGGCCACCGTGATCGGCTCACCGCGCAACGCCTGGCGCACGAAGGTGGGAATGGCCCGGCCGTCATAGGGGCGCATCCTCGGCCCGTAGGTGTTGAAGATCCGTACGATCGCGGTGTCGGTGCCGTGACAGGTCCGGTACGCGGTGGTCAGCGCCTCGGCGAACCGCTTGGCCTCGTCGTAGACGCTGCGCGGTCCCACCGGGTTGACGTTGCCCCAGTAGGTCTCGCGCTGCGGATGCTCCAGCGGATCTCCGTAGACCTCGCTGGTGGAGGCGAGCACGAGCCGGGCGCCCTTGTTCCTGGCCAGTCCCAGCGCGTGCAGCGTGCCCAGGCTGCCCGCCTTCAACGTCTCGATCGGATGGCGCAGATAGTCCACCGGCGAGGCCGCCGAGGCGAGGTGCAACACCAGGTCCACCTCCCCGGGCACCCGCAGGAAACCCGTGACGTCGCACTCCACCAGCCGGAAGGCGGGCAACCCGACCAGGTGCCCGACGTTGGCCGGCGAACCGGTGAGGAAGTTGTCCAGGCAGACCACCTCCGCCCCCTCGCCCAGCAGCCGCTCACACAGGTGTGACCCGACGAATCCCGCGCCACCGGTCACCACCACCCGCCGTCCGTTCACCGCACCCCCACCTCCATCAGGCGCGCGGCGGCGTCGAGGACGTCCCAGACCCCGATCTCCAGCAGTCCCGGATCGGGCCGGTACCCGTAGGGATCGCCGAGACCTCCCGCCCACAGGACGGTGTGCGGCCCCGCCGGCGGCGGTCCCCACAGCGCGGGCGAGACGGGGCCGAACAGCGTCACGGAGGGGGTGAGGAAGGCGGCCGCCAGGTGAGCCACGCCGGTGTCGCCGCAGATCACCAGCCGCGCCCTCGCCACCAGCCCGGCCAGTTCGAGCAACCCGGTACGCCCGGCGAGCACGGACGTGGACGGCAGCCCCGCGAGCAGGGCCACCCGTTCGGCGAGGTCCCTTTCCCGCTCGCTCCCCGTGACCACGACCTGGTGCCCGTTGTCCCGCAGTTCCGCGGCCACGAGCGCGAACCGCTCCGGCGGCCAGCGCCTGGCCGGGTACGCGGCTCCCGGGTGGATGACGACCGGCCGCGAGCCCTCGTCGGCGAGGAGAGGGCGCTCCAGCTCCAGATCGGCGGGATCGGCCTCGATGCCGTACCAGCCGAGCAGGTCGCACCAGCGCCGCACCTCGTGCACGCCGTCGGGCCAGTCCGGTCCGTACGCGTCGGGGAAGGCGGGATGCCGGTAGGTCAGCAGTCGCGCCGGGCCGGTGCGGTGCAGCGCGGCGATGCCTCGCCGGCCACCGCCGTACAGGTTGACGGCGACGTCGACGCGCCGCCCGAGGCGCGGCACGTGACCGGGGCCCGACACGTCGCACACCTCGTCCACCCCGCCGATCAACGGCACCAGGGGCGCCAGCGCGGCGGGCGCGGCCAGCACGATCCGGTGGCCGGGGTGGGATCGCCGCAGAGCCCGCAGGGCGGGGACGACGGTGAGCAGGTCACCCAGTCCCAGCCCGCGCAGCACGATCATGACCGGCCGATCGTCCTCCGGGGCGACGTTCCGCCTCGCGGTGTCACCGCCGGTCTCGCTGCCGGCATCAGAGGGACGCGCATGGTCCGGTACCGGGGGGAATCTCATGTGACGACCTCTTTCGCGAACGTCGGGGCGATCCTCATGTGACGACCTCTTTCACAAACGTCAGGTGTTCGACCGCCTCGACGACCCGCGCGCTCGGCACCGACGCCGGACACGGGTGACCGACGACCGGACGGGCTGCGGCCCCCGTCGTCTCGCGGGGCGTCCACCGGTCTCCGAGGAGCACGGCCGGCACCCCGTACGGCGCCCGGCGCCCGGCGGAGGCGAACAGTCCGACGACCGGTGTGCCGACCGCCGCCGCGAGGTGGGCGGGTCCCTCGTCGGCGACGACCACCGCGCACGCTCCTTCGAGCACCGCGGCGAACTCGGGGTAGGTCGTCCTGCCGCCCAGGTCGACGACGGACCTGCCCGGGTGGCCGCCGGGCCGCCCGTCACGCGGACCCGGGGGTCCGTTCGGACCCCGGCCACCCGTCGCGGCCGACCCACCGTCGACCCAGCCCGCCGTGAAGGCGGGCTCGTCCACCTCCCAGCCGCGCAGGCGGGTGGGGCCTTCGCTCATCCAGTCGCCCGCGAAGAGGGGCCCCGGCGACAGGCCGTGCTGCCCGGCGCCGGAGGCGATCCGCGCGGTGAGTCCCCGCTCGTCCCGGTCGCCGGTCACGACGACCCTGCGACCCGAGCGGACCAGGTCGTGGACCACGCGCGCCCAGTTCTCCTCCGGCCACGCCCTGGCGGGTGCCGAGACGCCGGGGTGCAGGACCACGTAGCCCGGCGCCCCGGTGAGGTGGCCGACATCGGGCAGCGGGTGCCGTACGGCGAGGCCGCCCGCGTCTCCCGCCGGGAGCTCGAATCCCGTCGCCGCGGCCAGCCCGAGCATTCGCTCGGGCTCCGGCGTGTCCGCCTCCTCGTCGACGACGTGCCACACGTCGAGCAGCGAGCCCGGATGGTCGGTGGAGATCGCGGCGATCCTCGGCGTGTCCGCCAGCCTGAGCAGCAGAGCCAGCGGCAGCGGAGACCGGTGGTGCGAGGTGAGGATGAGCGCCTGGTCGGGAGCCACGTCACGGACGACGCGCAGCAACCTCAGGACGTGCGTGCCGGTCACGGGCGGCGCGACGGGATCGATCCATGGCGTACGCCACTCCACCACTCTCGACACCCCGGGCAGCAGTTCGGCGGCGGCCCGGCCGTACGGCCCGGTCAGCAGCACGACCTCCCGCGCGCTCGCGGCCACCGCGCGGATCGCGGGTCCCGCCAGCAGAACATCGCCCGCCTTGTCCAGGCGGGCGACGAGAACGGTGCCGGTCACCGTCGCTCCCCCGGTCGCGTCACGACGTGGGTGATCTCCCCATTGACCAACAAAACAGCCAATGAGTCACGAAATGTCGCATTTTTACCGAGAAATCCCATGGCGCTCGGCCTCTCGTTCGATATCTACTGACTACCGAGAGGAGCGACTACACAAACCGAAAAATCGTACATAAGCGCAGTTAAGAGGATTATGCAATTACTTTTATCACTATAAGTAATCACTACCGCGATTACCCGGCCCATCGGCCGGGTAACGAAGCACCGCGAGCCCGGACGGCCCGGACGGCCCGGACGGCCCGGACGGCCCGGACGGCCCGGACGGCCCGGAC
>NZ_JBEZEZ010000019.1:60018-207153 GCF_040649155.1 Streptosporangium sp. NPDC049046
GTAGGCCCAGACGGCCCAGACGGCCCAGACGGCCCAGACGGCCCAGACGGCCCAGACGGCCCAGACGGCCCAGACGGCCCAGACGGCCCAGACGGCCCAGACGGCCCGGGGGCAGGCACGGGAGGCGGCGGGCGAGGAGCCGATCGGCCGGAGAGCCGGGCGAAGAGCCCCTCAGCCGGGAACGAGGTGGGCGTTGGGCTCGCGGGCCCGGTCCGCCAGCTCGGGAATCTCCAGCACGGTCACCCCGGCCGCCGCGAGTTCCTCGGCCCCGTGGCAGTCGACGAAGACCAGCGGCTCGCGCCACGCCATCACCACGCGCCGCACGCCGCTGTCCAGGATGAGCCGGGTGCAGGTCCTGGGACGCGAGGCTCGCGCGCTGCACGGCTCCAGACTGCTGTAGACCGTGGCGCCGGCCAGCCGGGGATCGTCCGGGGAGATCTTGGCCAGCGCCGACTCCTCCGCGTGGACGTGCGGATCGTTCTCCCGCGAGTAGCCCCGGGAGATCTCCTCACCGTCGGCGGAGACGACCACGGCGCCGACCGAGAAGGCCGTCTCCGAGGGCGGGCACGACCGCGCCAGGTCGCACGCCAGCTCCAGCCATTCGCGGTCGCTCATCTCGCTCTCCCCCATGGACGGCGTCTCAGGTCAGCAGGTAGCGCAGGAGGGTGACGTCGCCCATCTTGCGGACCTCCGCCAGGTCCATTCTGCGATCGCGGTCACGGGGGAACTCCCCGCCCCCGACGAAACGCGGGGCCGCCGGATCACCGACGAAGAACGGGGCGACGACGAGGTGGAGTTCGTCCACGAGATCCTCCCGCAGGAAGCGGGTGTGCACGGAGGTACCGCCCTCGACCATCAGGCGGCGCACCCCCCGCCCGTACAGGTCACCCAGGACACGGCCCAGGTCGACCGTGCCGCCCGTACCGCCCGTGCCGATCGTGCCGACTGTGCCGTCCGTGCCGCCGTCGGCACCCGGGGCACCGGCGTCGACCACCTCGGCGGCCCCGCCGAGACGCCCGTCGAGCTTCGCCACCGCCGCCGGCGCGGCGTACACGATCTTCTCCGCGTCACCGGCCGTGAAGAAGGCGGCGCCCGGGTCGAGGTCTCCGGTGGCGGTGAGCGTCACCTTCGCGGGAGACGGCGGCAGGCCGCGCGCGACCCGCTCCAGCGCGCGCTCCCGCGACCTGACGAGGAGCCGCGGATCGTCGCGGCGGACGGTGCCGGCTCCGACCAGGATCGCGTCGCAGGTGGCGCGGACCGCGTCGACCCGGTCGAAGTCCTCGTCGTTGGAGAGCAGGAGCCGTCGTGGCGTCTCGTCGTCGATGTATCCGTCGACGGACATCGCGCAGCTCAACAGCACGTAGGGGCGCTCGCCCACCCTCCACCTCCCCGCCTCGGCACCGGCCGATCGTAACAACCTCGCCGTACCCGCTCGCGGCGACGTCCGCCTCCGCGCGTCCCGCCCGGCCACTTCCCGCCGGTCGCGTATCGGCGAAGACAGGATGTCATCTGTACGTCAGCGGCAATTCCCCCTTCGTTTACCCTCTGTTAACCTAAAACTAAAGCTTTCTCATTGAAGGGGCATAAATGCGCGCGAGTCCGCCGAGATGTGGCCACGGACCATCCCCAGGTCTCCTCCGTCCTCTCGGAAGGCCGACTCGCCACCGTCTCCGCGGCACCGGCCGCGCGCACCCCCTCACCGTCCCCGCCCTCCGCACCGCCCGTGCCCTCCGCGCTCCCGGGGGCGAGGGGGAGGCGTGACGGCGAGGCATCCGGGAGACCGGTGCGGCGTGGGCGCGAGGCACGAACGGCGGTATCACCGCTGATGGGATGGACCCTCGCGTTCGCCGTCGTGGCGATCCTCTTCGTGCTGGCCAGCGGGGCCAACGACGGGGCCACCATCATCGGTCTCGGGCTCAGGTTCCCCCGCTCCCCCGGATGGGCGGTCACCGTGCTCCTCGTGGCCGTGCTCTTCGCCGTCCCGTACCTCCTGGGGGTCGCGGTCGCGCGCACGTTCACCGAGCGGCTGGCCGGGCTCGGGACGAGCGGCGGCGCGGCGGCGTTCCTGGTGGGAGTGGTGATCGCGGTGGCGGTGGTCGCGATGCTGACCGGCAGGGGCCTGCCGACCAGCCTCACCCTCGCGGTGATCGGCGGCATCAGCGGCGCGGGACTCGGCGCCGGGCTCTCCGTGTCGTGGAGGGAACTGGGCACCGTCCTGGCGATCGGGGCCTGCGCGCCCCTCGCCGGGCTGGTCCTGGGCTATCTGCTGGGGGCCCTGTCGCACCACGTGCCGTCCTACCGCCGCATGCCGCGACTGGTGTTCACCACCCACCTGCTCGCCTACTCGGCCCAGTGCGTGGCGTACGCGGTGAACGACGGCCAGAAGATGATCGCGGTGGTGAGCGTGGCGATCGGCGTGAGCCGTCACGGGCTCGGCGGGGTGGGGCCCGTCGAGGTCCCGCCGGTGTGGATGGCCGCCCTCGTGGCGCTCTTCCTCGCCGGTGCCCTGACGAGCCTGATCCGCGTCGGAGGCCGGTTGGGCCGCGGGGTGGTCATCACCCGCCCGCTGCACATCGTCTCCGCCGAGACGGCGGCCACCGGCGCCGTCCTCGGCAGTTCGGCCCTGGGAAGCCCG
The DNA here is from genome assembly GCF_040649155.1 of Streptosporangium sp. NPDC049046. Classification (NCBI taxonomy): domain Bacteria; kingdom Bacillati; phylum Actinomycetota; class Actinomycetes; order Streptosporangiales; family Streptosporangiaceae; genus Streptosporangium; species Streptosporangium sp. NPDC049046. The sequence goes on from NZ_JBEZEZ010000019.1 coordinate 62,654, forward strand.
GTGAGCATGACCCAGTCGATCACCGCGGGGGTGGTCGGCGCGGCGACGAGCGAGGGAACGAGGAGAGTGCGATGGCAGGGCGTCGTGAACGTGGGTACGGCATGGCTGGTCACGCTGCCGTCGTCGATGGCGCTGGGCTGTCTCGGCGGTCTCGCGCTGAGGCTGATGTGAGCGGCACCGAGGGCCGCACCCGGAGGTTCGCGCGTGCCTGGGACGACCTGCGCGGCCGGTCGGGGCGACGGATCGTCTCTCTGGTGCGGGAGCAGGTCGCCATCGCGCGGGCGGGAGCCGTGCTCGCCCTCTCGGTCGCGGACGGCGAGATCGAACGGTCGAAGGCGCGGGCCCGGATGGCCGACGTGGAGCACGAGGGGGACGAGGCCAGAGCCCGGCTGGTACGGATCCTGCGGCGGGTGCTGGCGACCCCTCTCGACAGGGAGGACCTGTTCAGGCTCTCCCGTTCGATCGACGACGTGCTGGACCAGCTACGCGACTGTGTGCGCGAGATCGACCTGTTCGGGCCACAGGACGTGCGGTTCGCGGTCGAGCCGCTGCGGGCGGTGATCGACGGTCTCGACGAGCTGGAGGGCGCCGTACTGAAGATGATCGACGACCCGGCCTCGGTCACCGGGGCCGTGCTCGCCACCCGCAAGGCGTGCAGTCGCGTCCGCCAGCTCTACCAGGCCCGGCTCGCCGAGTTGTTCGCCGAGCGGCTGACCATGGACACCCTGCGCAGGCGCGAGCTGCTCTCGCGGCTCGACGCGGTGGGCCGCCGGCTCGGCGAGGCCGCCGACGCGCTCGCTGACGCGATGCTCAAACGGAGCCACTGAGGAGCCGCCGAGGAATCGCCGAAGGGAACTCCCGCGCGGCCGGATTCGTCAATCTCATGCGACCGTTCACCATGCGACGTCCCCGACGCTGAGAGGCATCTCCCGTGCGCAGCTCGTTCTTCGGAAACCTTGACCAGGACCGGTTCCCCGGCCACTTCGCCCTGCAGAACGCCAAGATGCTGCGGGTGCGGCTGAACGGAGAGGTCCTGGCACGGCAGGGATCGATGGTCGCCTTCCAGGGACAGATGGACTTCGACTACGAGGGCGCGGGGAGCGTCGGCCGCTTCCTGAAGAAGATGGTGAGCGGGGAGGGCGCACCGCTGATGCGCGTCCGCGGGCAGGGCGTGATCTTCTTCGCCGACAACGCCACCGACGTGCACCTGTTCTACCTGGAGGACGAGGCGCTCACCGTCAACGGCACCAACCTGCTCGCCTTCGACCCGCAACTCACCTGGGACATCCAACGCGTCCAGGGCGCGGGCGTCGCCACCGGCGGCCTGTTCAACACCACGCTCAAGGGCACCGGCTGGGTGGCGGTCACCGCGCACGGCGCCCCCGTGCTCCTCGACACCTCCCAGGCGCCGACCTTCGCCGACGGCCAGTCCGCGGTGTGCTGGAGCGCGGGGTTGCACGTGGGGGTCAACCGCACGATGAAGGCGGGGGCCCTGATCGGGCGAGGCAGCGGCGAGGCTCTGCAGCTCGCGTTCAGGGGTGAGGGCTTCGTCCTCGTCCAGGCGAGCGAGGGCCCGATCATCCCCAGCTCCGGCTGACCCGGCCGCTCACGCCCTGGCCTGGATGAGGCCGTGAGCCCCGGTGGTCAGCCAGGGACCGCCCGTGGCCTCCAGCGACATGACCACGTCACCGTCCAGGCCGACGGCGACCTCGGACTTCAGGGTGCGCAGCGCCACGACCGGGCCTGGGAAGTACGCGGTGGCCTCGGCGAACGGGGTGGTGTGCGGCCAGGCCCTGTCGCCGACGAGGCGGCGGTAGTTCAGGTCGCCCTTCATGATCGTGAGTGACGCGGACGCGAAGTCCTCCCGCATGCCGAAAGGCATCTCGTGGTAGGGCAGGGGCGCGCAGGAGAAGGCGTACGCCCGCAGGAGCAGCCTCCCCGACCCGAGCGCCGCCCGCAGCCGCCCCGCCACCTCTCCCGCCTCGCCGCCGGCGGCGGCCATCCGGCGCAGGCAGGCCAGGACGTCGGCCGGGGTGGCGTCGGACAGGTAGTACGGCAAGGGCTTGACGTGCAGGACGACCTCGCCCGCTCCCCTGGCGTGCAGCAGGTGGTCGATGAGGACGAGGTCGGGCAGCAGCTCGCTCCCGGCGTTGTCCGCGACGAGGCAGATCCTCGTGAGCCCTCCGCGACCGGCCTCCCCACCGTCGACGAGCGACCACAGGAGCGCGCTGTCGTCGGCGAGGAGCCCGGACTCCCGCCCGGCGAGCTCGGGGCCGGCCGCGACCCGGAACACCAGGTCGGCCCGGTTCCCCCACAGCGCCCGCAGAACGAGCGCCTGGGCCCGCTCGGCGGAGGGCAGTTCGGCCAGGGCGTCGAGCTCGCCGAGCTCCTCGTCGACGGCCTCGCCGAGCAGCTCGGCCTGCTTGAAGGGCTCGAACGGGTCGACGCCTCGCCACGGGCCCGGCCCGAAGTAGCCGACCGCGGACAGCAGCCTGCGGTAGAAGTAACTCTCCGCCCACAGGAACGGCGCGTCGTCCCACCGCCGCCCGACATGGCCCCGGTCCCAGCTCTCCCACAGGTCACGGTCGTGCGCGGACTCCTCAAGCGGCTCGATCACCCCCTCGATCTCCTCCAGCAGCAGGTCGAGTGACCGGTTCACCCCGAGGTCGTACGGCGTGGCGGTGCGGACCTTCTCGATCAGGGCGGGGTGCCGTTCATGAAGAACGCGCCACGGATAGGAACCGGGGACGTCGCTCAGGAACACCGGCGGATCCTGCGGCGCCCAGGGCCCTGCGGCCCGCTGCCGGGCATCACCGTCTGCCATTTCCGACTCCTTTTTGACGCGCGACGACTCTTGTTATGAAATATGTTTAGCTAGAGCGAACAGGCGGCCACGCCGCTTGACGGAGGGAGCCGCGGGTGGGCACATCGGAGCGTCACAGCGGTGAGGAGCTGGACCGCCACGACGCCGTCGGAGCCCGGATGCGGCAGTTCCGTAAGGAGCGCGGTCTGACCCTACGCGGTCTCGCCACCCACTCCGGGCTCTCGATCGGGTTCCTCTCGCAGGTCGAGAGGGGGATCTCCTCCATCGGCCTGACCGCGCTCAACAGCGTGGCCACCGCGCTCGACCGCAGCGTGGCGGAGTTCTTCAACGACGTGCCGCCCGAGGAGGAGACACAGGAGACGCGCGCCCCGGTCTCCCATCTGCCGAGCCACTTCACGCTCACCCGCTCGGCGACGGCCGCCACCGAATACATCTCGGGCCAGCAGACCTACCGCATGCTCTCGGCGAGGGGCCCGAACCTGGTGCTCGAACCGCTGCTGGTGCACATCGCGCCCGGCGGCAAACGCGAGAACTCCTACGGTCACGCCGGGGAGGAGTTCGCCTTCGTGCTGGAGGGCGAGCTGCTGTACGAGGTCGACGGCGTCGAGCACCGGCTGTACCCGGGCGACAGCGTCCACCTGAGGTCGACCGTCCCGCACAGCATGTTCAACGACACCGACCGGGTCACCACGGTCGTGTCCGTGGTGACCCCCCGGCTGTTCTGACCCCCTCCCCGGGCGCGAAGACGGTCAGCGGCGGCGCAGGGCGCGGGTGGCCAGTGCGACCGCGGCCAGCGCGCCGAGCGCCCCGGCGGCGACCGCCCCGCGCTGGCGGGAGATGCGCCGCTGGATCTCGGCGTAGGGCACCGTGCTGAACGAGACGAGCTCGTAGCGGGAGACGTAGACGCCGGGCAGCAGCCGTTCCAGGCCGTGCTCGACGCGTTTGCGCAGCAGGAACGACCGGGAGGCGACCTTGTCGCGCATCTCGACGAAGTTCTCCAGCGCGAGCTCGGCGATGGTGTCGGCGTGCTCCTTGCGCCGGGCCCCGTACATGGCGAGGGCCCTGGGGAAGTCGTCGCCGGCCTCCTCCAGGCAGCGGTCGAGCTCCACGCAGTCCTCGAAGCCGCAGTTCGCGCCCTGGCCGTAGAAGGGGACGATCGCGTGGGCCGCGTCTCCGAGCAGGCCGACCGCCGCTCCCCCTGTGCCGCGTACGTGCCAGGGGCGGGCCCGCATGGTGACCAGGTGCCCGATCGGGTTGTGGGCGTAGTCGTCGGCGAGGTCGGGCATGAGGGCGTGGGCGTCGGCGTAGTTCGCGGCGAAGAACTCCTCGAAGCGCTCCGCGGTGTCCAGTTCGGCGAAGCTGCCCGGCCCCGACTTGGGCCAGAACAGCGTGCACGTGAAGGACCTGTCCGGGTTGGGCAGGGCGATCATCATCGCCTTGCCGCGCGGCCAGATGTGCAGCGCGCCCGGGTCGAGGGCGAACCCGCCGTCGCGCGCCGGGATCGTCAGCTCCTTGTAGCCGTAGTCGAGATACTCCTGGCTGAAGTCGAAGCCGGGCAGGAACTGCAGCCGTCCCCGTACCGCACTGTAGGCGCCGTCGGCGGCGAGCACGACCTGGGCGGTGCGGGTGACGGGACCGCCAGGCGTGTCGAAGTCCATCCGGCCCGAGTCGACGTCGAGTCCGGTCAGCCGGTGCTCGAAGAGCGCGCGGACCCCCGGCATGCCGAGGGCGGCGTCCAGCAGGGTGCGGTTGAGCTCGGAGCGGCTGATGGAGTTGATCGCCCGCTGCCCTCCCGCGCTGTAGGGCTGGAAGCTGAGCGTGCCGTCGGGGGCGTGCATCATCCGGCCGGGCATCGGCAGCGCGGCCTTCAGCACGGCCTCGTCCAGCCCGATCCGGCGCAGCGCGTCGATCCCCCGTTCGGAGATCGCCAGGTTGATCGAGCGCCCGCGCTCAGGCGTGGCCTCGCGCGGGTCGGGCCTGCGCTCGTACAGGGTGACCTCGTAGCCTCGGCGGGCCAGGTAACAGGCCGTCAGGCAGCCGACCAGCCCCGCGCCGACCACGGCGACCTCGCCGGGGGACCTCATCTCGGGCTCACCTCCCTGGCGAGCGCGTCGGCGGCCCGCCAGCAGTCGTGGAACGTGGAGTACAGGGGCACGGGGGCGAGCCGGATGACGTCGGGGCGCCGCACGTCGGCGAGGACGCCGTGGACCTCGTGCAGCCGGTCGGCGAGAGCCGCGGCATCGAGAGCGCCGTCGGCGCCGGGGACGCCGCCGGTCACCCGCAGGGAGAGCTGGGCTCCGCGCCTGGCCGGGTCGGCGGGCGTGACGATCTCCAGCGGGCGGTCGCGGACCACCTCGGCGAGCAGCCGTTCCAGGTAGCCGGTGAGCGCCAGGCTCCGCTCCCTCAGCGCCGCCATCCCCGTCTCGGCGAACATCCGCAGCGAGACCCGCACCGGGGCCATCGCGAGGATCGGCGGGTTGGAGATCTGCCAGGCGTCGGCGGTGGGTACCGGGACGAGCTCGGGCCGCATCTCGAAGCGGGTCGCCTCCTCGGTGCTCCACCATCCGGCGAGCCGGGGCAGCGTGGGATCGGTCACGTGACGCCGGTGCACGAAGCATCCGGCGACGGCGCCGGGCCCCGAGTTGAGGTATTTGTACGAGCACCAGGCCGCGAAGTCCACGTCCCAGTCGTGCAGCGCGAGCGGCACGTTCCCCGCGGCGTGCGCGAGGTCCCAGCCGACGCGGCACCCGGCCGCGTGCCCGGCCGCGGTGACGGCGGGGATGTCGAGGAACTCGCCGGTCAGGTAGTTGACCCCGCCCAGCAGCACGAGCGCCACCCGGTGCCCCTCGCGGGCCAGGTAGTCCACGATGTCGGCGGTGCGCAGGCAGTCCTCGCCCTCGCGGGGGCGCAGCCGGACCACCGTCTCGTCGGGGTCGAGGCCGTGGTGCACGGCCTGGCTGCGCACCGCGTAGCTGTCGGAGGAGAAGGCGTGGTCCTCGATCACGATGCGGGTGCGCTCACCGGCCGGGCGGTAGAAGGTCGCCATCATCAGGTGCAGGTTGACCGTGAGGGAGTTCATCACCACGGTCTCGTCGGGGAACGCGCCCACGAGCGCCGCGGCGTCCTCGCGCAGCTCCGCGTGGTAGGGCAGCCAGGGGTGCGCCGCGCGGTGGTGGCCCTCGACCGCGTGCAGGGCCCAGTCGTCCAGCTCGGCGGAGATCGCGGCGCGGGCGGCGCGGGGCTGAAGGCCGAGCGAGTTGCCGGCGAAGTAGGCGAGCTCGGGGTGCCGGGAGGTCGCGGGAGCGGGCGGGACAAGGAACTCCGCGCGGCGGCACACCGGCCTTCCGGCGGCCTCGGCCTGTCGCGCGGACTCGGCGTCGGCGGCGAGCGCCTCCCGCTCACCGGGCAGACCGCCCTGCCCAAGGCCGCCACGGCCACCGGATCCTTCGTGTCCGCCCAGGTCACGGTGCGAGGTGCGGTCCACGTCACCGCCGGTGTCATGCGGATCGCCGAGGCCCCCGGTCTCCTCGACCGTCACGCCCGACATCTCCGTTGCCGGACCCCCGGCGCGTTCACTCGTCACATCATCTCCTTCTCCTCTCTTATGTTCACCCATACTGAACTGAGGTGAAAATCAGGAGAGTGAGACGATTCGGGCCGTGCGCTTTCCGGACGGAAGGTTCTCGGGGCATCCGGTTTCAAGATGACGGAGCGTCACCGGAGGGTGTCGCGCCTCACACCGGGCCACCGCCCCGCGCCGCGGGGGATCGGTCCAGCAGCGGCAGCACCTCGGCTCCGAGCAGCTCCACGCCCCGGTCGTCGCTGAGACCGTGCGGGGTGCCGAACTCCACCCGGTGCGCGCCGGCGTCGATGAGGGCCTGGGCCTGCGCGGCGACCTGCTCGGGGGTGCCGGAGAAGGCGAACAGGTCGAGCAGGTCGTCGGGGATGAGGCGCCCCGCCTCGGTGTCCCTGCCCTCCCCGACCAACGTCTTCACCCTGTCGAGCAGGTCGGCGGGGATCTCCACGGTCGGATCGAGGTCGGCGACCACCGCGAGGTACATCGCGACCTCGCCGCGCGCCTTGGCGCGGGCCGCGGCGCCGTCGGTGTCCACCACGGTCACCGCGCCCAGGACGACCCCGATCGCGCCGGGATCGCGCCCGGCCGCCACCGCCCCGGCCGCGACCCGCTCGCGGATCACCCCGACCATCGCCGGGTTCGCGCTGCCGCCCACCTTGATCTCGTCGGCGATCCGTCCGGCCAGCGCCGCCCCCCTCGGCCCCCACGTGCCGAGCAGCAGCGGCGGCCGGGGCCGGTGTACGGGGTAGCGCAGCCCGGTGCCCGGCGCGAGGCGGAACATCTCCCCCTCGTACCCTCCGGTGTCACCGGCGAGCAGCCGGTAGACCACCTCCGCCGCCTCCGCCAGCGCGGTGAGCGGCCTGGGCTGGGCGATGCCCACCGCGCCGAGCCAGGTGCCGCGTGCCAGCCCGAGGTAGGCGCGGCCGTGCGAGGCGAGGTCGAGGGCGGCGAGCTGCCCGGCGATCTCGTACGGTGCCGTGGAGTAGGGGTTGAGACAGGCCGCGCCGAGCCGCACCCGCCCGGTGGCGGCGGCCATCTCCAGCAGGGGGAAGATCGGCGGCTGGTACATCAGGTCGCCGAACACGCTCAGCACGTCGAAGCCGTGCTCCTCGGCGCGGCGCGCGAGCCGCGCGTAGTCACCGGCCCGCTTGTCGCTCTGCAGGCCGAGGCCGATCTCGGCGGCGGTCATCGGGGGCTCTCCTGCCCGGTGGCGGTCGTCACGGATTCCTCACAGTCTGCGGTCGTCGCGGATCGCCGCGTGATCACGGCGGCCCTCGGGGATGCCTCCGGAACGCCGGTCATCGCGGGTCCTTCTCAGGTCAGGTCGGCTCAGGTCAGGTCGGCGGAGTTCATCCGGCGGCGCCCGGTCCGCTCGACCCGCATCACCAGCCGCTCCTCCGGGTCGGGGCAGGTGAACAGGGTGTCTCGCTCCAGCCAGTCGCCCTCGGCGAGGTCGCGCTGCTTGGCGGCGAGGAACGGCAGCACCGAGGCGAGCGCGTAGACGCAGAAGTGCTCGCCGTCGGGGAGCCGCAGGTGGGCGCTGTTCTCCAGGGTGAAGCAGTCGCCCACCTCCATCCCGCAGACGGACCTGCCCTCGATGCGGTCGACCACCACCCGCAGGTCGTACAGCTCCATGTCGCCCTGCTCGTCCCCGCTGTTCCCACTGATGTCGTTCACGCCGCTTCCTCCCTCAGCCCGTCCGGACCATGATCTTTCCTGTCGTACGGCGTTCGGCCAGGTCGGCCAGGGCCGCGGGGGTGTCCGCCAGGCTCACCACGCGCGACACGAGCGGCCGTACGGCGCCCGAGTCGAGCAGGGCGAACAGCTCCTCGTAGGCGTCCCGCACCGCGTCGGGTCGCCGCCACGGGTACGCCGACCCCCACGACACCCCGACCAGGGAGGCGTTGGCGGCGACGAACGCCATCGGGTCGACCGGCGGCGGAAATCCTCCGGCCGCACCGACGGCCACCAGGCGCCCCTCGAAGGCGAGGCAGTCCAGCGAGCGCGTGAGGACGTCGCCGCCGACGGGGTCGACGACGACGTCGGCGCCGTGGCCGTCCGTCAGGTCCATCACCGAGGTGGCGAAGTCGACCTCCAGGTAGTCGATCGCCTCGGCCGCACCGTTCTCCCGGCACAGCGCGGTCTTGGCCGGGCCACCCGCCGTGCAGATCACCCGCGCCCCGAAGGCGAGCGCGAGCTGGGTGGCGGCGATGCCGACACCTCCCGCGCCCGCGTGCACGAGCACCGTCTCCCCCGCCGCGAGCCCGGCCCTGCGCAGCGCGAACCACGCGGTCTGGTACGTGACGGGCAGGGCCGCGACCGTGACGGGGTCGAGCCCGTCCGGGTAGGGCACGACGAGGGCGGCGTCGACGGTGACGACGTCGCCGAGGGCCCCGTGCGGCAGGGTGGGGCAGGCGAGGACCGCCCTGCCCTCCAGGTGCTCGGCACCCGCCCCGGCGGCGACCACCGTTCCCGCGGCCTCGACGCCGGGCGTCATCGGCGGATCCGGGCGTACCGGGTAGGTGCCCCTGCACAGCATGACGTCGAGGTAGTTCAGCCCGACGGCCCGCACCGCGATCCGCACCTCGCCGTCGCCGGGGGCGCGCTCCTCGGGCACCTCCGCCAGGGAGAGGACCTCCTCGGGCTCGCCGTGCTCGTAGGCGACCAGCCGCCGGTTCACGGCGTGAGCAGTTCTGAGTGATGGTGCACGATGAGCCAGTCCCCGCCGACACGGCGCAGCACGTCGGTCACCCGGCTGCGCTGGACGGGTCCGTCCGGCGGCTGGGCGACCAGCACATAGCGGGCGACGCCGGTGTCTTCCCACACGTCGATCCACTTGTCCTCGGCCTCCAGCCTGGCGAGGCGGGGACGCGCACCCGAGCCGTCCCTCTCGTCGCGGTAGGCGTCGAGTTCCCGCCGGGTCCTCAGCGGTCCCGGCAGGTGCGTCTCCCAGGTGGTCACCGCGTCGTGCAGGTGCCCGTCGAAGCGGTGGCGGTCGGCCGCGAGGAACGCGTCGTACATGTCGTCGATGCCGGCCGAGATCAGATCGGCGTCCGCACCGGAGCCGGTGTTCACGACTTCTCCCATCGGGTCGGTGCTCACCTCGGAGTCGGGGTTCACGGCTTCTCCCATCCCGACCGGTCGTCGCGGACGACCCGGCCGCCCTTCATCACCCAGCGGACCCCGCGGAAGGCCGAGGTGCCCGCGAGCGGGTCGGCGTCCATCGCGATGAGGTCCGCGTACTTGCCGACCTCGACGGTGCCGAGGTCGGCCTCGGCGCCGAGCCAGCGGATCGGGCCGAGCGTGCCCGCGTACAGTGCCCCGGCCGGGCCGAGACCGCCTTCGGACATGCACTCCAGCTCGCGTACCGAGGCGTTCGTCCCCTCGAAGTCCCAGAACGGCGGCATGTCGCTGCCCAGCAGGACGTCCACCCCCGCGTCGAGGGCGATGGCGTAGCTCTCCAGGTGGCGGGGGCCGGCGCCGAGCGAGCGGCACTGCATCCACTCCGGCACCCCGAGCTCGTCGAAGAACTCCTTGCAGCGGGTGACGAGCAGCGTCGGCACCAGGGACGTGCCGCGTTCGGCCATCCTCTTCGCGACCTCGGGGGTGAGCTGGTAGCCGTGCTCGACGCAGTCGAGGCCCATCTCGACGGCCTCGGCGATCACCGCCGCCGGACCCGCGTGCGCGGTGACCTTGCGGCCCCAGGCGTGCGCGGTCTGCAGCGCTGCCGCCAGCTCGTCGGAGAACAGCTGCGGGGTGTCCATCTGCTCGTGTTCCCCGGCGATCCCGCCCGAGATCATGATCTTGATGAGGTCGGCGCCCGCCTTGATCTGGCTGCGCACCCCGCGCCGGAACCCGTCGGCGCCGTCGCACTCCAGGGTGTCGCTCCCCTCGTGCCCGTGGCCGCCGGTGCAGACCAGGGCGCGACCGGCGGTGAAGATGCGCGGGCCGGCCGCCCGGCCCGACTCGATCGCCCGGCGCAGTGCGAAGTCGGCGTGGTCCTTCTCGGCCACGCACCTCACCGTGGTCACCCCGCAGTGCAGGGTGCGCCGGGCGCCGTCGGCCATGTAGAGGGCGAGCTCGTGCGCCGTCATGTTCTTGACGCTGTCGCCTCCCTGGCCGGGGAGCGACAGGGACAGGTGGGTGTGCATGTTGACCAGGCCGGGGGTGACGTACGCGCCGTCCAGGTCGAGCAGTTGGGCGTCGCCCGTCCGCTCCAGGATCCGCTCGCGAGGACCCACGGCCGCGATCCTGTCACCCCGGATCCACACCGCGGCGTCGGCGATCCGCCCCTCCCCCTCCGCCGTCCGGACCGCGGTGTCGGCGATCCGCCCGTCCGTCGTCCGGGCCGGCCGGATGGCAGCGTCGCCCGAGAACGGGACGCCCGCCGTACGACCTCCCGAACCGGCGGCGCGGGCGTCGGTGACGGTGCAGTTGACCAGGACCACATCGTTGACCATGTCGTTCATCGGACGACCTCGGCTCCATAGATCTCGCGGGCCGCCTCGGGGGAGACGTAGCCCTCGTCGACGTCGCGGCGCACCAGGTCGGGATCGCGGTCGCGCGGACCCCCGTGCCCGCCACCACCGGCCGTGAGCAACGTGATCCGGTCGCCGACCTCCACCCTGGTCCGCTTCGTGCTCACCCGATGCTCACGCTCGGTGCCGGGAAAGACCACCACCTGGTTGGGCTCCGGCTCCAGCCCGCCCTCCAACGCCCACGGCCGCGACCGCGTCTTCTTGATCACCGACAGGAACTCCCCCGGCACCACGAAACGAATGTCACGCCGCAACCCCACCCCACCCCGCAGCCGTCCCGCGCCGCCGGAGTCCTCACGCATCTCCACCCGCTCGAAGAACATCCCGGTCCTGGCCTCCAGAACCTCGACGGGGGTGTTGCGGGCCTGGGTCTGGCACAGGTGGTTGGCGGCGTTCATACCGTCGTGGGACGGGGTCGCGCCCCAGCCGACCGGGTCGTTGTTGCTGACCGCGAACATCTGCCCGGTCTCCGGATGGATCCCGACCATCATGAACCCCGGCACGTCACCCCCCGAAGAGGCGGGAAGCCGCTCCGGCATGCCCTGCGCCAACGCCTTGTAGATCAGCTCCAGGGCGACCGTCCCCGTCCACTGGGTGAAGGTCGCCGCCGGGTAGGCGGCGTGGAAGAGGGTGCCGGGCTCGGCCCGCACCTCCAGCGGGGCGAAGTGCCCGGCGTTGGTCTGCTCTGTCGGCGTGGTGATCGCCTTGAACGCGACCCGGCAGGTCGCGATGGTCGCGCCGAACGGGAGGTTGACCGGTCCCGCGGTCGCGCCGGACGATCCGGCGAAGTCGACGGTGAAGGTGCCGTCGGCGACGGTGACGGTGACCTGCATGCGGACCGGATCCTCGGTGATCCCGTCGTCGTCCAGCCAGTCGACCGCCGTCCACGAGCCCTGCGGCAGGCCGGCGACGGCCTCGGCGGCGGACTCGGCGGCGGCGGCGATCACGGTCTCGACGACGGAGGCGACGACGTCCCCGCCGTAGCGGGTGTACAGCTCGCGGAGGCGGCGCTCGCCGGTGCGCAGCGCGGCGACCTGCGCGTTCAGATCACCGATCACCAGATCCGGCATCCGCGAATTGAACCGGATCAACTCAATGATCTCCCGATTCGCCACCCCCTCCGAGAACACCTTCGTCCCCGGAAAGATAATCCCCTCCTGATGCATATCCGTGGAATCCAGCACATACCCCGGATCCTTCGCCCCCAGATCCATCCAGTGAGCCCGAACACACAAGAAACCCACCAGATCGGCATCCACGAACACCGGAGAGAACAACGTCGCGTCGTAAGAATGCGCCGCGTTCCAGTACGGATAGTTCAACAACACCACGTCACCGGGACGCAGATTCTCCCGCCCGACATACTCCACCCCCTTGCGGATGGAATAGTCGTTGGCGCCGAGAAAGCGGCTCAGCCCCGTCGACTCGGCAACGAGACGAAGATCCGCGTCGTAGACGGAGATACCGAAGTCGAACACCTCGTAGATCACCGGGTTGAAGGCGGTACGGACGAGCGTGGCCCGCATCTCCTCGGCGACCGAGGAGAGGTGACTGCGCACCACCTCGACCGTCGCGCCGTCCACCGGGCCGAGGCCGCCGCCCGCGCGGCCGGCCCTTCGCCCTCCTGAGGCGGCGGGCCCGGTGGACTCCGGGGCCGCGGGACTGGACGGGTCGGAGACCGCGGTCCCTGGGACGGCGGAGCCGGACGGGTCGGAGACCGCGGCCCCCTGGTCGGCGGGGCCGGACGGCGTGGAGGCGGCGGGCTCAGACATCGTCGATCCCGTAGGTCTCGCGGGCGGCCTCGGGGGAGACGTAGCCCTCGGCGACGTCGCGGCGCACCAGGTCGGGATCGCGGTCGCGCGGATCCCCGTGCCCACCGCCGCCGGCCGTGAGCAACGTGATCCGGTCGCCGACCTCCACCCTGGTCCGCTTCGTGCTCACCCGATGCTCACGCTCGGTGCCGGGAAAGACCACCACCTGGTTGGGCTCGGGCTCCAGCCCGCCCTCCAGCGCCCACGGCCGCGACCGCGTCTTCTTGATCACCGACAGGAACTCCCCCGGCACCACGAAACGAATGTCACGCCGCAAACCCACCCCACCCCGGAACCGTCCCGCGCCGCCGGAGTCCTCACGCATCTCCACCCGCTCGAAGAACATCCCGGTCCTGGCCTCCAGAACCTCGATCGGTGTGATGCGTCCGGTGCTCCCCGAGACGTGGGTGGCGGCGTTCATACCGTCGTGGGACGGGGTCGCGCCCCAGCCGACCGGGTCGTTGTTGCTGACCGCGAACATCTGCCCGGTCTCCGGATGGATCCCGACCATCATGAACCCCGGCACGTCACCCCCCGAAGAGGCGGGAAGCCGCTCCGGCATGCCCTGCGCCAGCGCCTTCAGGATGAGTTCGACCGCGACGATGCCGGTCCACAGGGTGAACGTCGGCTGCGGGTAGACGGCGTGGAAGAGCGTGCCCGGTTCGGCCCGCACCTCAAGAGGAACGGTCGTGCCGAAGTTGGACGGCTCGTCGGGCGAGGTGAGCGCCTTCAGGACGACCTTGCAGATCGCGATGGTCGCGCCGAACGGCATGTTGATGGGCCCTGCGGTGGCGGGCGAGGAACCGGCGAAGTCGACGGTGAAGGTGCCGTCGGCGACGGTGACGGTGACCTGCATGCGGACCGGATCCTCGGTGATCCCGTCGTCGTCCAGCCAGTCGACCGCCGTCCACGAGCCCTGCGGCAGCTCGGCGAGGGCGGCGCGGGTGCGCGCCTCCCCGTCCTCGACCATCCGCTGGACCGCCGCCTCCACGGTGGGGCGGCCGAACTTCTCCAGGATCTCCTGGAAACGGCGCTCGCCGGTGCGCAGCGCGGCGACCTGCGCGTTCAGATCACCGATCACCAGATCCGGCATCCGCGAATTGAACCGGATCAACTCAATGATCTCCCGATTCGCCACCCCCTCCGAGAACACCTTCGTCCCCGGAAAGATAATCCCCTCCTGATGCATATCCGTGGAATCCAGCACATACCCCGGATCCTTCGCCCCCAGATCCATCCAGTGAGCCCGCACACACAAAAAACCCACCAGGTCCTCGCCCATGAAAACCGGCGAGAAAAGCGTCGCGTCATACGCGTGTGCCGCGTTCCAGTACGGATAGTTCAACAGCACCACGTCACCGGGACGCAGATTCTCCCGCCCGACATACTCCACCCCTTTACGGAGTGAGAAGTCGTTGGCACCGAGGAAGAAGGTGAGTCCGGTGGCCTCGGCGATCAGCCGCAGGTCCGCGTCGTACATCGACATGCCGAAGTCGTGGACCTCGTAGATCACCGGGTTGAAGGAGGTGCGGATCAGCGTGGCCCGCATCTCCTCCGCCGCCGCGAGCAGGTAACTGCGCACCACCTCGGCGGTCGCGCCGTCCAGCCGGGCGCCGTCCAGCCGAGCACCGTCCGCCCCGGCGCTGTCCGCCCCGGCGCCGTCCGATCGAGCACCGTCCAGCCGCTCCGTCATGACGTCGCCTCCACAAGCCGTACCAGCAGGTAGCCGTGTTCCTCGACCTCGACCCGCTGCCCCGAGGGGACCACGGTGGTCGAGGTGCCCTCGTCGACCAGGGCGGGTCCTTCGAACGCGTCGCCCGGCTCAAGCAGCGCGCGGTCGTAGACAGCGAACGACGCCGTGGCGCGGGTGCCGAAGTCGTAGGCGTCCCTGTGGGCGAGCAGCGCCCGGCTCGCGTCGCCGTCACCTGGCGGGCGCGTCACCAGTTCGGGCCGGTCGGTACGGCCGATGCCGCGCACCCGCAGGTTGAGGATCTGCACCCGGTTGTCCATCGCGTGCCCGTACCGCGCCGCGTGGGTCTCCTCGAACGCCCGCCTGATCGCGTCGCGGTCGAGGTCGCGGCCCGTGGTGACGATGAGCGAGTGCTCCTGGCCCAGGTAGCGCAGCTCGAACTGGCGCTCAAGGACCATGCGGTCCGCCGGGACCCGCTGCGCCTCCAGGGAGGCGACCGCCTCGGCCTCGACGCTCTTGAACACCGTCTCCAGCCCGTCGAGGTCGGCGTCGTCCAGGGTGGCCATCACCGTACGGGAGAAGTCGTCGACGATGTCGGCGCTGAGCATGCCCCAGGCGGAGAAGCCGGAGGGCGCGAACGGCACGATGACCTCGCCGATGCCCATCTCCGCCGCGAGCAGCGGGGCGAGCAGCGGCCCCGCCCCGCCGAACGCGAGCAGCGAGAAGCCCCGGGGGTCGTGTCCCCGCTCGACCGTGATCTGCCGGACCGCGCCGACGGTCTTGGCGAGCAGCACGTCGAAGACGCCCGCCGCCGCCGCCTCGGGGCTGAGCCCGAGTGGCCCGGCCACCTGCTCGTCGAGCGCCGCGCGGGCGGCGTCGGCCCGCAGCTCCATGGTCCCGGCCAGGAAACGGTCCGGGTCCACGTAGCCGAGGACGACCGCCGCGTCCGTGACGGTGGGACGGGTGCCGCCCCGGCCGTAACACACCGGGCCGGGGTCGGCACCCGCACTCTGCGGCCCCACCTTCAGCAATCCCCGCTCCAGCCACGCGATCGAGCCCCCTCCGGCGCCGATCGTGCGGATGTCGTAGGTGGGGATCAGCAGCGGGAAGTGCTCCAGCTGCGCCTCGTAGGCGGCCACCGGGGACCCGTGCTCGATCACGCACGCGTCCAGCGAGGTGCCGCCGATGTCGAAGGTGAGAAGGTCCCGGCGACCGAGGGCGGCGGCGATGTGCGCCGCGCCCACGATGCCGCCCGCCGGGCCCGACAGCACGGTGTGCGTCGGGGAGGTCTTGGCCACGGCCGACGTCATGGAGCCGCCGCCGGAGCGCATGATCAGGAATCGCCCGTCGAAGCCGCGCTCGGCGAGCCCGCGCTCCAGCCGGTCCACGTACCTCTCGAAGATCGGCCGGATGTAGGCGTCGAGGACGGTCGTGCTGGTCCGCTCGTACTCGCGGTACTCCCGCACGATGTCGGTGGAGACCGAGACCGTCACCTGGGGGTACGCCTCGCGGATGATCCGGGCGGCCTCCCGCTCGTGGGAGGGGTCGAGGAAGGAGTGCAGGAAGCAGACGGCGATCGACACCACTCCCCGCTCCTCGACCAGGACGCGGGCGGCCTCCCGCACCCCGGCGGCGTCGAGTTCCTCGACCACCCGGCCCCGGTGGTCGAGCCGCCCCCGCACCCCGGCGGTGTGGCGTCGCAGCACGAGGCTGTCGGGCCGCTCGTACTGGAAGTCGTACATGTGGTCGGAGGGCACGTTGCCCCGGCCGATGAGGAAGATGTCGCGGAAGCCGTCGTTGGTGATGATCCCGGTGGGCTCGCCGCGCCGCTCCAGGACGGCGTTGAGCCCGAGGGTGGTGCCGTGGATGAACAGCTCCGCCTCCGACAGGTCGGTGCCGAGCGCGGTGACCGCGTCGAGCACGCCCTCCCAGGGGCGCGCCGGGGTCGTCGAGGCCTTCCTGAAGCGCACCTCGTGGGTGCGCGTGTCCAGCTCCATCGCGTCGACGAAGGTGCCGCCGATGTCGACGGCCAGACGGATGTGCTTGGGGTCGGGCATTGCGGGTGTCACCTTTCGATCAGCGCGGGGATCTCGGCGGCGCGGTGGCAGGCGACCAGGCTCGCGCCGTACGGGCGGAGTTCCTGTTCCTGCTGCCGGCACTCGTCGGTCGCGAAGGGGCAGCGCGGCGCGAGGGCACAGCCCGCGGCGGCGTCCGCCTCCTCCAGATCCTTGGTCAGTTCGACCCGCGGTCCGCCGTACCCGGCGCCGAGGCTCGGGGCGCTGGACAGCAGCGCCCGGGTGTAGGGGTGCAGGGGGTTGCCGAAGACCTCTTCCACCGGCCCCTCCTCGACGATCCGCCCCAGGTAGAGAACCACGACGCGGTCGCAGAATCCTCGAACGGTGGCCAGGTCGTGGGAGATGAAGACGCTGCCGCGCGAGCGGTCGCCGCTCACCTCGGCGATCACCTTCAGGATCTGCGCCTGCACGGTGACGTCGAGCGCCGAGGTGGGCTCGTCGAAGACGATCAGGTCGGGGTCACCGACGAGCGCGCGGGCGATGCCGACGCGCTGCGCCTGCCCGCCGGACAGCTCGTGCGGGCGCCGTCCCAGGATGGACGGGTCCAGTTCCATGCGTTCCAGGACCGCGGCGACGCGTGAGACGCGCTCGGCGGCGGGCACCCCGGCGGCGCGCAGCGGCTCGCCGATCGCGTCCTGCACGGTCCGCCGGGGGCTGAGCGAACCCACCGGGTCCTGGAAGACCAGCTGTGCCCGGGTGCGCAGGCGGCGCAGCTCCCGGCCGCGCACCTCCGACAGGACCCGCCCGGCCACCTCGACCCTCCCCGTGGAAGGGGCGACCAGCCCGAGCATCAGCCTGGCCAGGGTGCTCTTGCCGCAGCCGCTCTCCCCGACGACGCCCAGGGTCTCACCGGCGGCGACGCTGAGGCTGACCCCGCGCAGGGCGTGGTGGCCCCCGCCTCCGAAACGGGAACCGTAGACGACGTGCGCGTCCTCGACGCGCAGCACCTCCCCGCCCGTCCCTTCTTCGGGGCGCGTCCACTCTCCCGAGTCCGTCTTCTCAACCGAGCGCGTCCTCTTCCCCGAACGCGTTCCCGCGCCGGAGGACGTTCCCTCAGCGGGGCGGGTCCCCTCCCCCGTCGAGACGGCGGCCGTACGGACGGGCGGCTCCGTGGGCGATGGGGAAGGGGGGTCGAGGTGCCCGGTGAGCGACTCGGACGACTCGGCGAGCGGCCCCGAGCGGGGGTGGAAGCAGGCGGCGCTCCAGTCGGAGGAGAGGGTCCTGGCGTACGGACGCTCCGCCACGCACAGCTCCGTCGCGTGCGCGCAGCGCGGCACGAACGGGCAGGAGGAGGGCTCCTCGGAGAGCAGCGGCATCGCACCGGGGGTGGCGATCACCGCACGCCCGTCGATGTCGGGCACCGAGCGCAGCAGCGCCCGCGTGTAGGGGTGGGCGGGCTCGTCGAGCACCTGCGGTCCCGGACCGCTCTCCACCACCGTCCCCGCGTACAGCACCACGACGCGGTCGCAGACCTCCGCGATGGAGGCGAGGTCGTGGGAGATGAGCAGCACGCCGCGCCGCTCGGCGTTCGCGGCGAGCCGGAAGCGGTTGAGGATCTCCCTGGTGAGGGTGACGTCCAGCCCGGTGGTGGGCTCGTCGGCGATGAGCAGGCCGGGGGCGCAGCCGGTGGCGAGTGAGATCATGACGCGCTGCGCCATGCCGCCGGAGAGCTCGTGCGGGTAGGCGTCCAGGCGGCGCCTCGGGCTGCGGATGCCGACCGACTCGAACAGCTCGGCGGCGACCTCCCTCGCGGGGGCGGGGGCGAGCGCCTGGTGGGTGACGAGCCGGTCGACGAGCTGGCGGCCGACGGTCCTGGTGGGACTGAGCGCGCCGCGCGGGTTCTGGAAGCAGATCGCGGCGCCGTGCCCGCGGAAGGACTCCAGCTCGGCGGCGCCCATCGTCAGCACGTCGGTGCCCTCGAACAGGACCCTCCCGGTCGTACGGGAGCCGCCGGGCAGCAGGCCCACGATCGAGCGGGCCACCATGCTCTTGCCGCCGCCGCTCTCACCGACCAGGCCGACCACCTCGCCCGGCTCGACGGTCAGGTTCACCCCGCTCAGCGCGGCGACCCGGCGTCCTGGGCGGTGGATCACGACGGAGAGGTCCTCGATCGACAGGAGTGTCATCGTCCGTCACCTCCTCGTGGAGTCGGCGCGTTCCTGCAGGCCCTCACCGAGGAGGCTGAAGCCCAGGACGCAGATCAGCAGGAAGAGACCGGGCGGCACCGAGGTCCACCACCGGCCGGCGACGACGTCTCCGGCACCGAGGCTGATCATGGCGCCCCACTCGGCGGTGGGCACCGGCACGCCGAGCCCGAGGAAGGACAGCCCGGCGAGCGTGAGCATCGCCCAGCCGCAGTTCAGCGGGGCGATGACGCGCACCGGGGTGAGGCTGTTGGGCAGGACGTGCCGCCAGAGCACCCCCCAGAAGGAGGCGCCCGAGGTGCGGGACGCCTCCACGAACGGCAGTTCCCGCACCGAGCGCACCTCGGCCCGCACCAGCCGGGCGTACGCGGGCGCGTTCACCAGCGCGATCACCGCGATCAGGTTCGCGGTCCCGCCGCCGAGCAGCGCGGCCACCGCGAGAGCGAGGATGAAGGTGGGGAACGCCTGGAAGACGTCGAGCACTCGCATCAGCACGTCGTCCGGCCAGCCGCCCCGGTATCCGGCGACGAGGCCGACGAGGCTGCCCGCGACCACGGCGACGGCGACCGCGGCGATCGCGATGCCGACGTCGAGCCTGGCGGCGTGCAGGACCCTGCTCCACACGTCCATGCCGTTGAGGTCGGTGCCCAGCAGGTGGGCGCCGCCCGGCGCCGCGAGGGGCGCGAGGGGGTCGATCTCCTCGGGGCCCCACGCGCTGAGCAGCGGCGCGAACACGACCGCCACGGCGACCAGCGCCAGGATGGCGGAGCCCGCGATGATCAGGGACGACGCGAAACCGCGGTCCCCGCCGACCTCCCGGACGCGCTGCGACATCAGATCCTCACTCTCGGGTCGAGGATCGCGTGGACGACGTCGGCGATGAGGAACACCACCACGTAGAACAGCGCGATCACGAGCACCGACGCCTGCACCACCGGGTAGTCCCGGTAGAGCAGGCCGCGCAGCGCCCACTGCCCGAAGCCCTGCCAGGAGAAGACGTACTCCACGAGGACGGTCGAGCCGATGGAGAAGCCGAACACCAGGGCCGCCAGCGCGGGGAGCCGCACCAGCGCGGCCCGTACCAGGTAGCCGCGGAGCAGCAGCCGGTCCTTGAGTCCGTGCGCGGCGGCGGCCGTGTACGCCTCGGAGGCGAGCACCTCCAGCGCGGAGGCCCGGACGCTGCGCAGCAGCGGCGCGACGATGGCGATCACCAGCGTGGCGACCGGCAGCGCGAGGTGCTCCAGCGCGGAGACGAACGCGGGGCCGTTCGCCGTCAGCGCGGCGTCGAGCAGGTCGGCGCCGGTGATCAGGCTGAGGTCGGTGTCGGGGTCCACCCGGCCGCTGGGCGCGGGGAACCAGCCCAGCACGCTGTAGCCGACGAGGACGAGCACCAGGCCGAGCCAGAACTCGGGCACCGAGTTGCCGATGAGCGCCGCGACGCGGACGGTGTGGTCGCCGAACCGGCCCACGTTCCGCGCCGACCAGATGCCGAGCACCGTGGCCAGCAGCAGCGCCACGGTGAGCGCGATCACGACGAGTTCCATGGTGGGACCGATACGCACGGCCATCTCGGCGCCCACGGAGGTGCCGCTCTGGATCGAGGTGCCGAAGTCACCGGTGAACAGTCCCCCGACGTAGTCGAGGAACTGCCGCCACAGGGGCTGGTCCAGCCCGAACCTGGCCCGCGCGGCGGCGGCGTCGGCCTCCGTGGCGTTGGGGCCGAGGATGGTACGGATCGGGTCGCCCGGCAGGACCCTGACGAGGAGGAAGGTCACGACGACCACCCCGAGGAGCACCGGGACGAGCTGGAGCAGCCGCCTGAGGAGGAACCGGAGGACACGCATGAATCACCCGGTGACGTTCAGGTAGCGCAGCCGGGCCAGACCGTCCATCGGCTGCACCCATCCCTGCACCTCTTCCCTGACGGGGAGGTTGAAGTTGGGCTGGCAGACGACGACCCACGGCACGTCCTCGGCCATGATCTCCTGCACGCGCAGCCAGAGCTTGGCGCGCTCGGCCTCGTCGACGACGGTGTGGGACTCCTCGAAGATCTTCTCGATCTCGTCGTTGACGTAGTTGGAGTAGTTGAGGTTCGCCCCCTTGGTGAAGCTGGTCCCGAGCATGTACTCCACGTCGTTGACCCAGAGCTGGCCCAGGGTGATCTGCAGGGGGATGTTCTTCTTCTCCCTGCGCTCGGCGAGTGTGGCGGGGTCGAGCGGGGTGAGCTTCAGCTCGATGCCCGCCTTCCTCGCCTCGCTCTGCACGAGGACGGCGATCTGCTGCTGCTCCTCGTTGTCGGTCTGGAAGACCAGCTCGGAGGTGATCGAGGTCTTGCCCGCCGCGGTCAGCGTCTCCTTGGCCTTGGCGACGTCGTGGGTGTAGGGGTAGCCGGTCTCGGAGTAGCCGGGCATGTCCAGCGGGACGACGCTCTTGGTGGGCCGCGCGTCGCCGCCGTAGACGTTGGCGATGATCTGCTCGTACGGGACGGCCTGGGCGAGCGCCTTGCGCACCGCGGGGTCGTCGAAGGGGGCGGTGGTCACCGACATCTGGATGGCGAGCTGGTTGTTGCTCGGCGCGGAGATGACCTTGATGCCCTCGGTGGTCTTGAGGTCCTTGATGTCGCGCTGGCCGATCCCGAAGGCGATGTCGATGTCGCCGTTCTGCAGTTGGAGGCGCTGGTTGGAGGCCGCGGGCACCACGGTGAGCCTGATCTGCGGGCTCTTTGCGCCGTCGGTGCCGGGGTAGCCGGTGTTGGCGCTGAGCAGGATCTCCTGCCCCTGGACCGCCTTCTCCACGTTGAAGTAGCCGCCGGTCGGGGGGTTCTTGGCGAACCACTCCTTGGCCCAGGGGTCGTCGTCGGTGGCGTGCTTCTTCGCCTCTTCGGAGTCGAAGACGTACAGCGAGATGGCCTGGATCTGCCGGGTGAGGGCGCTGGGGAAGGCCTGGGTGAACTTCACGGTGTAGTCGTCGACCACCTCGACCTGGTCGGCCTTGGTGAGCCCGATCAGCCGGTAGACCCCGGCGACGTTCGCCTTCGCGGCGAAGGCGCGGTCCTTGGACCACTTGACGTCGTTGGCGGTCATCTCGTTGCCGCTCGCGAACTTGACGCCCTGGCGCAGCTTGAGGGTCCAGACCTTGTTGTCGGCGTCGGGTTCGAAGGACTCGGCGAAGGTCGGGGCGATCGCCTCGGTGTCGAGGATCTGGCCGTCGCCGACCGAGGTGACCCCGTAGTCGATCATGTAGGGGAAGACGTTCTTGTAGAGCATCAGCGCGGTCAGGTCGAATCCGACGAAGTCCTGGTCCCAGCTGCTCAGGTAGCTGCCCACCGCGATCCGCAACGCCCTGGCGGCGGGGGCGCCGCTCTCGCCGGGAGCGGTGCTCGCCGCGGGGGCGGGGTCGCCCGCCTTGGTGCCCGCGGCGCACCCGGTCGCGAAGAGGAGGGCGACCCCACCCCCGAGCTGCAGGATCGAGCGGCGGGACAGCGCGGGGGATCCCGGACCGTGGGGGTGAGAGAAACCGGGCATCGCAGTCCTCCAGGGGCCATGAGGGTTAGGCCGCGAGATGAGCGGATCGTTCCAGCGACGACCCACTCGACCTACATGTGCCGTTTGTTCTATCAGACCTGAGTTCCGTGAACAAGGGAGTAAGGCTTGTTCACAGATAAAACCCATGCTCAGAGAGCCAATTGGGAGATCTGGCGACCGAGAGGAGTGGCTGTGTTCACTGAATTTCACACGAACGACGCTCGGCTGTGACCCACGCTTCCTACCCTGTCGGCAGGGCCGCGCCGCCCGGAGAGCCCGCACGGGGACGACGAGACGGCCACAGCGCGGACCACATGCCTCCGCCAGACATGATTACATCTCTCAGAACGGGCAGGACCTGTAGGGGCGAGCGCGGATCCGGCCGGATCCGGGTCTCGGCCGCCGTGTCGCCGGAACCCCGGTGACACCCCCTGCGGGAGTGAGTCGATGTTCTCCGTACCTGTACTGCTCGTCGTGACCACCGCGGTCGTGATCGCCGTGCTGGCCTGCGCGCTCGCACTGGTGGCCGGGTCGGCCTGGCCGCTCTCCGTGCTCAGCGGCGTCGCGGCGGGCGCGGCCACCCTCAGCCTGCTCTCCCGCCTGGTGGACGACGGCCACCGGCTTCGCCCGTAGCGCCCGGATGCCCCCCGTGCGCCGGAACGGATCCCCTCCGAAGGCGGCCGTGACGACAACGGCTTCCGGCACCCCCGCGAGCGGCGGGGGCACCGGAAGCCGGCGGCAACGGGAGGAGAGGGGTTCCGGATCAGAAACCGCGCGCCAGGTGGTAGTACGCCTGGTTCCAGCGGATCTCCTTGGCGAACTGGCGGGCGGTGGTGTCGGCGTCGATGACCAGCAACTCGACGCCGAGCATGTCGGAGAGGTCGGTGAGCTCCTCGGTGGTCAGGGCGGACGACAGCACGGTGTGGTGCGGGCCTCCCGCGGTGAGCCAAGCCTCGGCCGAGGTGCTCAGGTTCGGACGGGGCTTCCACACCGCGCGGGCGACGGGCAGGCTGGGCAGCGGCTCGGCGGGGTTGACCACGTCGATCTCGTTCGCCACCAGCCTGAACCGGTCCCCCATGTCGGACAGACCGATCACCACGGCGGGTCCGGGTTCCGCGTCGAAGACCAGCCGGACCGGGTCCTCGCGCCCGCCGATGCTCAGCGGGTGGATCTCGCACGAGGGCACGCCCGCGGCGATCGTCGGGCAGACCTCCAGCATGTGCGCGCCCAGGATCACCTCCTGGCCGGGGGTGAGATGGTAGGTGTAGTCCTCCATGAAGGAGGTGCCGCCCTCGAGGCCGGCCGACATCACCTTCAGGGTGCGCACCAGCACCGAGGTCTTCCAGTCGCCCTCGCCGCCGAAGCCGTAGCCGTCGGCCATCAGCCGCTGCACGGCGAGCCCCGGCAGCTGCCGCAGCCCGCCGAGGTCCTCGAAGTTGGTGGTGAACGCGCCGAAGCCTCCCTCGGTGAGGAAGTGGCGCAGCCCCAGCTCGATGCGGGCGGCATAGCGCAGCGAGTCGTTGCGCTCGCCTCCGGCGCGCAGCTCGGGGGCGACCTTGTAGGTGTCCTCGTACTCGGTGATCAGGGTGTCCACGTCGGAGTCCGCCGCGGCGTCGACGGCGGCGACCAGGTCGTTGACGCCGTAGGTGTTGACCGAGACGCCGAAACGCAGCTGCGCCTCCACCTTGTCACCCTCGGTGACCGCCACGTCGCGCATGTTGTCGCCAAAGCGGGCCAGCCGCAGCGAGCTCAGCTCCGCGCGTCCGGCCGCGGCCCGCGCCCACGCGCCGATGCGCGCCGCCACCGCCGGGTCGCTCACGTGTCCGGCGACGGTCTTGCGCGCCACGCCCAGCCGGGCCTGGATGTAGCCGAACTCGCGGTCGCCGTGCGCGGCCTGGTTGAGGTTCATGAAGTCCATGTCGATGGAACTCCACGGCAGCGCCACGTTGGCCTGGGTGTGCAGGTGCAGCAGCGGCGTGCGCAGCGCGTCCAGCCCGGCGATCCACATCTTGGCCGGGGAGAAGGTGTGCATCCAGGCGATCACCCCGACGCAGGCGTCCGAGGCGTTCGCCTCCAGGCAGACCCGGTGGATCGACGCGGCGTCGGTCAGCACCGGCTTCCACACCACCCGGAACGTCAGCGCGTCGTCGAGCCGCTCGGCGATGCTCCGGGACTGTTCCGCCACCTGGGCCAGCGTGTCCTCGCCGTACAGGCCCTGGCTTCCGGTGAGAAACCAGATCTCACGCTCGTGAAGGGTCACCGCGGACTCCTTTGCCCGTAGACGTTCTGGTAGCGGTCGTACAAACTGTCGATGTCTGCTGCCGCGATCGGCAGCGGCTCGCCCAGCTGGCGGGCCACGTGCACGGTACGGGCGACGTCCTCGCACATCACCGCGGCCTTGACGGCCGCGCGGGCGTCCGCGCCGATGGTGAAGACGCCGTGGTTGCGCATCAGCACCGCCGGGGAGCGGTGGCCCTCCAGGGTGGCGACGATTCCCTTGCCGATGTCGTCCCCGCCGATCAGCGCGAACGGCCCGACCGGGATCTCCCCGCCGAACTCGTCCGCCATCGCCGTCAGCACGCACGGGATGGACTCACCCCGCGCCGCCCAGGCGGAGGCGTACGTGGAGTGGGTGTGCACCACTCCGCCCACCCGCGGCATCGCCCGGTAGACGTACGCGTGCGCGGCGGTGTCGCTGGACGGTGACAGCTCGCCCTCGACCAGCTCGCCGTCCAGGTCGCACACCACGATCGACTCGGGGGTGAGTGCGTCGTAGGTCACCCCCGACGGCTTGATGACGAACAGGTTCTCGCCGGGGACCCGGCCCGAGACGTTGCCCGCGGTCCAGGCGACCAGGTTGTAGCGGACCAGCTCCTGGTGGAGCGCCGCCACCGTCTCCCGCAGCTTCCTGACGACGGCGCTCATCGGGCCACCGCCGTTTCGCACGCGGCCGGGTACCCGGCCGCCCATGGGACCGGACGTCCGGCCGCGCACGGGGGCGGGGACTGCCCGATCGGTTGTTCCTCGCGCCCGGTCACGCGTCCTCCTCGTTCGTCGACGTGTTCTTCTCGTTCTCGCCGGCCGGTGTGCTCGCCTCGTAGCGCAGGGCCCGCAGGCCGTGCAGCATCTTCCCGTCGGCGAAGTGGTCGTGCAGGCGGCGGTACTCGGCGTACAGACGGTCGTAGGCGTCCGCGCGACCGGCGTCGGGGATGTAGGCGGCCTCGGCCCGGCTGCCCATCACGGCCGAGGCGGAGGTGATGTCGGGGTAGGCCCCGGCGGCGACCGCCGCGTGGATGGCGGACCCCAGGGCGCAGCCCTGCTCGGAGCCGATCAGCGAGATCGGGCGGCGCAGCACGTCGGCGTAGACCTGCATCAGGAAGCGGTTCTTGATCAGGCCCCCCGCGGCGACGAACTCGGTCACCGGCACCCCGGAGCTCTCGAAGGTCTCCACGATCGTGCGGGCGCCGAACGCGGTGGCCTCGATCAGCGCCCGGTAGGTGTCCTCGGGTTTCGTGGCGAGCGTCTGGCCCACCACCACCGCGGAGAGGTTGTGGTCGACCAGCACCGAGCGGTTGCCGTTGTGCCAGTCGAGCGCCACCAGGCCGTGCTGTCCCACCCGCTGCGCCGCGGCCAGCTCGGTGAGGAGGTCGTGCACGCTGAGGCCGCGCTGTTCCGCCTCGCGCTCGTAGGAGCCGGGCACCGAGGTCTCGACGAACCACCCGAAGATGTCGCCGACACCCGACTGGCCCGCCTCGTACCCCCACAGTCCGGGCACGATGCCGTCGCGGACCACCCCGCACATGCCCGGCACCTCGGCGAGCGCGTCGGAGGACATGACGTGGCAGGTGGAGGTGCCCATGATGGCCACCATCTGGCCGGGCCGCACGGCGTCGGCGGCGGCGGCCGTGACGTGCGCGTCGACGTTGCCGATCGAGATCGCGATGCCCTCGGGCAGCTTCGTCCACCCGGCGGCGCGGGCGTCCAGCCGTCCGGCGAGCCCTCCGAGGGGGGCCGGGTTCCGGCCGAGCTTGGCGGTGAAACCGGTGAAGCCGGGGTTGAGTTCGGCGAGGAACTCCTCGGACGGGTAGGCCCCGTCCTGGTAGACGGCCTTGTACCCGGCGGTGCACACGTTGCGCGTCTCCACGCCGGTGAGCTGCCAGACGATCCAGTCGGCGGCCTCGATCCAGCGCTCCGCGCGGGCGTAGATCTCCGGGTCCTCCTCCAGCACCTGCAGACCCTTGGCGAACGCCCACTCCGAGGAGATCTTCCCGCCGTAGCGGGGCAGCCACGTCTCTCCCCTGCGTGCGGCGACGGCGTTGATCCGGTCGGCGTGCGACTGCGCCGAGTGGTGCTTCCACAGCTTCGGCCACGCGTGGGGGCGGGAGGCGAACCCGTCGATCTCGCACAGCGGGGTGCCCTCGGCGGTGGCGGGAAGTATGGTGCAGGCCGTGAAGTCGGTCCCGAGGCCGATGACTTGCGACGGGGCGATCCCGGCCGCCGCCACCGCCTTGGGCACCGCCTGGCGGAGCACCTCCCGCCAGTCCTCCGGCGACTGCAGCGCCCAGTCGGGGCCCAGGCGTACGGCGGTGTCCGGCAGCCGCTCCTCGATCACCCGGTGGGCGTACTCGTGCACGGCGGTGCCCATCTCGGCGCCGTCGCTCACCCGTACCACCACGGCGCGGCCCGACAGTGTGCCGAAGTCGACACCGACCACGTAACGGTCGTTGTTAGCGTTCACATTCTCTCCAGGACATCAGGACGGCGGGACCTCGCTCGGGGGGGTTCTCAGGTACGGGGGACCGTGCCGGATCCACGGGGCTCAGGCGTGGCGGAACGGACCCGGGCGTCGCGGATCCGGGCGCGGAACCACGCCCGGGTGCGGCCACCGGTGCGAAACGATACGCGGTCCTAGGCGCGGAACGGCGCGGTGCTGGTCCTCGCCACGAACCGTGGCGGGACGACATGTCGCTCTTGGGACCATTCCGCTCCCGCCTCCATCTGCCTGAGCAGGACCTCGATGCTGTATTTACCGACCGCCCCGAAGTCCTGCCTGATCGTGGTGAGCGGCGGAGTGAAGAACTCCGACTCGGGGATGTCGTCGAACCCCACGACGCTGATCTGCTCGGGGACCCGCACGCCCAGCTCGGCGAAGGCCCGCAGCATCCCGAGCGCCATCTGGTCGTTGGCGACGAACACGGCGGTGACGCCGGGTGTCCCCGCCAGGCGCAGCCCGGCCTCGTAGCCGGAGCGTGGGCTCCAGTCTCCGGACAGCAACTCGGGGGCCGTACGGCCCGCGGCGCTCAGCACCTCGCGCCAGCCCTCGATCCGCCCGTCGGCCTCCAGCCAGTCCGAGGGGCCGGCGATGTGCCACACGGTCTCGTGGCCGAGGTCGAGCAGGTGCCGGGTGGCCAGGCGGGCGCCCTCGATCTGGTCGACGCTCACCACCGACACGTCGCCGGTGTGGCTGCCCTCGACGGCCACGACGGGGATGTCGGTGGGGGCACCGGCCAGCGCGGGGGCCGCCGAGCGCTGGGGCGCGACCACCACGATGCCGTCGACGGCCTGCTCGGCCAGATAGCCGAGCGCGTCGCGCACACCCGCGGTGTCGATGGTCTTGAGGCTGACCATGCTGACGAAGTAACCTGCCGCCCTGGCCGCCTGTTCGATGCCGTAGACCGTGCTCGCGGGCCCGTAGAGGGTCGTGTCGAAACTGACCACGCCCAGGGTGCGCGTGTGCCTGGTGACCAGGGCTCGGGCGACCATGTTGCGCCGGTAGCCGAGCTCACGGATCGCCGCCAGGACCCGCTCGCGGGTCTCGGCGCGGACGTTGGGGTGGTCGTTGAGCACGCGCGAGACCGTCTGGTGCGACACACCGGCCCTCGTGGCGACGTCCGCCATCACGGGCGGACGGCGTTCGAGGCTCGGACTCACTTGGTCGGCTCCTTCATGGTGGCTTGGGACAGACTGTGAGCGCTAACAACACCCCGCGTCAAGCACCCGTGAGATTACATTCTGATTACTCGGAGATCATCCGTTAACACCTACTTGACGTTGCCGTCATGACGCCCTTAACTGGCGCATACCTTGTTGTTAACGCTCACATCTCCTGCGAGAAGGACTCCATGACGCGAGGACTCCTGACCGCCCGGGGGTTGACAGTCGGCCGACCCGGGCATTTGATTGCTCGTCACACAGCCGAAGGGACCATCCGGTGGCCTCATGCCGCGGATGTGAGCGCTCACAACAGCGCTTACGCCGGTACCTACGGCAGTACTTACGACGCTGCTCATCACGACGCTTACCACGATGCTCATGACGGTGTCCGCGGCGACGCCCACGGACACGTTCACGAACACTCTCACCGACGCCGGAGCGGGCCGGTTCCCGACCGGCTCCGGTGTCGCCGTGGACCCGATTCGGACACAACACGCCCCGGCGGCACGCCGGAATCCGGGGCGTGCCGCCACGGCACCCGCTACTCCCGGGACGCACCGCGCCTCGCTGTGCCCCATCGGCCAAATCGGCCCCACCGTGTCCCCGGCTCACCCCGGACCGGAGGCACGGAACCCCACCCTGGAGGTAATCGATGAAGTTCGGGAAGCTGGCCACCGCCGCGGTGAGCCTGGCTCTCGCCATGGGAGTGACGGCCTGTGGCTCCAGCGTCAAGACCGTCGACGAGGGAGCGTCGGGAGCCTCCGCGGCGCCCGCCGAGACCCTCGTCGGCGTCACCATGCCCACCAAGTCCTCCGAGCGCTGGATCCACGACGGCGACAACGTCAAGGGCGCCCTGGAGAAGCTGGGCTACAAGGTCGACCTGCAGTACGCGGAGAACGACATTCCCACCCAGGTCAACCAGATCGAGAACCAGATCACCAGGGGCGCCAAGCTGCTGATCATCGCCTCGATCGACGGCACCGCCATCACCACGCAGCTCCAGCAGGCCGCCGACAAGAAGATCCCGGTCATCGCCTACGACCGGCTCATCCGCAACTCGCCGAACGTCGACTACTACGCCACCTTCGACAACTACAAGGTGGGCGTGCAGCAGGCGACCTCGCTGCTGGTCGGCCTGAAGCTGCAGAAGGAGGACGGCTCCGAGGGCGACGCCAAGGGCCCGTTCAACATCGAGATCTTCGCCGGCTCCCCCGACGACAACAACGCCACCTTCTTCTACAACGGCGCGATGGACACCCTGAAGCCGTACATCGACAAGGGCACCCTCGTCGTCAAGAGCAAGGAGACCGACTTCAAGACCGTCGCGATCCTGCGCTGGGACCCGGCCACCGCGCAGAAGCGCATGGAGGACCTGATCACCAAGGCCTACTCCGGCGACACCAAGGTCCAGGGCGTGCTCTCCCCGTACGACGGCCTGTCCATCGGCATCCTGTCGGCGCTCAAGAGCAGCGGCTACGGCACCTCCGGCCAGCCCTACCCGATCGTGACCGGCCAGGACGCCGAGGTCGCCTCGGTGAAGTCGATCATCGGGGACGAGCAGTACGCGACGATCTACAAGGACACCCGTAAGCTCGCCGCGGTGACCGTCGAGATGGCCGACGCCGTGCTCAAGGGCGGCAAGCCCGAGGTCAACAACACCGAGGACTACGACAACGGCAACAAGGTCGTCCCGTCGAACCTGCTCGAGCCGGTGATCGTCTACAAGGACAACTACAAGCAGGTCCTCGTCGACTCCGGCTACTACACCGAGGACCAGCTCAAGTAAGCGGTGCCGGTGTCATGACGGACGGCACCCGGCCGGCGGCGCTCCACCCGCCGCCGGCCGGGCGCACACGGAGCGGGAAGGCAGTACGGAGGCGGACGGCATGACCGACGACATACTTCGGATGCGGGGGATCACCAAGACGTTCCCGGGCGTCAAAGCCCTGCAGGACGTCAACCTGGTGGTACGCAGAGGCGAGATACACGCGATCTGCGGGGAGAACGGCGCCGGCAAGTCGACGCTGATGAAGGTCCTGTCCGGCGTGTACCCGCACGGCTCGTACGAGGGCGAGATCCTCTTCGACGGCGAGCCGTGCCGCTTCTCCGACATCAGGGACAGCGAGAAGCGCGGCATCGTGATCATTCACCAGGAGCTCGCGCTCAGCCCCTACCTCTCGATCGCCGAGAACATCTTCCTCGGCAACGAGCGGACCACCCGCGGCCTGATCGACTGGAACCGGACGAACGCCGAGGCCGCCGAGCTGCTGGAGCGGGTCGGGCTGCGGGAGAACCCGGTGACGCTCTCGATGGACATCGGCGTCGGCAAACAGCAGCTGGTGGAGATCGCCAAGGCGCTGTCCAAGCGGGTCAGGCTGCTCATCCTCGACGAGCCGACCGCCTCGCTCAACGACGAGGACTCCGCGCACCTGCTCGACCTGCTGCGCGGGCTGCGCGACGAGGGCATCACCTCGGTGATCATCTCGCACAAGCTGAACGAGATCCAGGCGATCGCCGACTCGACCACGATCCTGCGCGACGGCCGGACGATCGAGACCCTGGACATGAAGAACGACCGGGTCACCGAGGACCGCATCATCTCGGGCATGGTCGGCCGCGACCTGGAGCACCGCTTCCCTCCGCACGAGCCGAAGATCGGCGAGGAGGCGCTGCGGATCGAGGACTGGACGGTTCACAGCCCCAGCCAGCACGGCCGCGTCGTCGTCTCCGGCGCGAGCCTCACGCTGCGCCGCGGCGAGATCGTCGGCCTCGCCGGGCTGATGGGCGCCGGGCGCACCGAGCTCGCGATGAGCGTGTTCGGCCGCAGCTACGGGGTCGACATCTCCGGCCGCGTCTACAAGAACGGGCGGGAGATCCAGCTCCGCACGGTCGGCGAGGCGATCGGCCACGGGCTCGCGTACGCCACCGAGGACCGCAAGCGGTACGGGCTCAACCTGATCGAGGACATCAAGCGGAACGTCTCGGCCGCGGCGCTGGGGAAGCTGGCGAAACGCGGCTGGGTCGACGACAACAAGGAGTACCAGGTCGCCGACGGCTTCCGGGAGAGCATGAACATCAAGGCTCCCAGCGTGCTGTCGGTCACCGGCAAGCTCAGCGGCGGCAACCAGCAGAAGGTGGTGCTGTCGAAATGGATCTTCACCGACGCTGACGTGCTCATCCTCGACGAGCCCACCCGGGGCATCGACGTGGGTGCCAAGTACGAGATCTACTCGATCATCAACCAGCTCGCCGACCAGGGAAAGGCCATCCTGGTCATCTCCTCGGAGCTTCCCGAGCTGCTCGGCGTCTGCGACCGCATCTACGCCATGTCGGCCGGTCGCATCACCGGTGAGGTCTCGCGGGCGGAGGCCACCCCTGAGCGGCTCATGCAGTTCATGACCAAGGAAAAGGATTAGGGAGCAC
Organism: Streptosporangium sp. NPDC049046; assembly: GCF_040649155.1. Classification (NCBI taxonomy): domain Bacteria; kingdom Bacillati; phylum Actinomycetota; class Actinomycetes; order Streptosporangiales; family Streptosporangiaceae; genus Streptosporangium; species Streptosporangium sp. NPDC049046. The sequence continues at coordinate 94,194 of NZ_JBEZEZ010000019.1, forward strand.
GATGAGCAGCGGCCAGGTCCCGGCGCACGGAGTCGCCGAACCCGCAGGAAACACCGGAGCACCGCCATCGGGCGGCGACCTGTTGTCGGTGCCCGCGAAGGCACCCGGCGGCCGTTTCTCGATGAACCTGCGGCAGAGCGGCATCTACATCGCCTTCGCACTGATCATCCTGCTGTTCTCCATCCTGACCGACGGTGGACTGCTCAGCCCGCAGAACATCTCGAACATCATGGTGCAGAACTCCTACATCCTGATCCTCGCGATCGGCATGATCCTGATCATCATCGCCGGGCACATCGATCTGTCCGTGGGTTCCGTGGTGGGGCTCACCGGCGCCATCGCCGCCGTGCTGATGGTCGACATGGACGTGGCGTGGCCGCTCGCGATCCTCATCACGCTGATCGCCGGCGCGCTGATCGGGGCCTGGCAGGGATACTGGATCGCCTACTTCGGCATCCCGGCGTTCATCGTCACCCTCGCCGGAATGTTGATCTTCAGGGCGCTCACCCTCACCGTGCTCGGCAACCAGGGCATCGGCCCCTTCCCCGACGAGGTACGCACCCTCGCCAACGGCTTCGTGCCCGGCTTCTTCGGCAACATCCCCCTCGGCCCACTCGACGGCGCCGACCTGATCACGCTGCTCGTCGGCCTGGCCGCGGTGGCCGGGATCGCCGGTACGCAGTGGCGGGCCCGCCAGGCGCGGCTGGGCTACCGGCAGAAGGTCGACGCGCTGCCCCTGTTCTTCCTGAAGATCGGCGCCGCCTCCGCGGTGGTGATGGTCGTGATCGTGCAGCTGGCCAGGTTCAAGAACCTGCCCTGGGTGCTGGTGCTCCTCGCGCTCCTCGTCCTGGGCTACACGCTCCTGACCAACCGCGCCGTCTTCGGCCGCCACATCTACGCCATCGGCGGCAACCTGAACGCGGCGAGCCTGTCGGGCATCAAGGTCAAGTCCGTCACGTTCTGGATCTTCGTCAACATGGGGGTGCTCGCCGCGGTCGCCGGCATCATCTTCGCCGGCCGCCTGAACCAGGCGGGCCCGACGGCGGGCAACGGCTTCGAGCTGGACGCCATCGCCGCCGCGTTCATCGGCGGGGCCGCCGTCCAGGGTGGCGTGGGCAAGGTCGTCGGCGCGCTCACCGGCGGTCTCATCATGGCCGTGATCAACAACGGCATGTCCCTCATCGGCGCGCCCAGCGAGCGGGTGATGCTCTTCAAGGGCCTGGTCCTGCTCGCCGCGGTCGCCCTCGACGTGTGGACCAAGCGCCGCGCGGGCGCGGGCCGCTGACCCCTCCCCCTCTCCCACCGAATACGCCCTCGGCCCGCCGGGACACCCCGGCGGGCCGAGGGCGTATTCGGCCGATGATCACCGGGTGTGGAGGTCCCCGCCCTGGGTAAGGCGAATGATCTCGACCGGTAAGAGGGGACAGCGATGGCGATCGACTCGTTGGGCATGTGGATCGCGGTCATCGCAGTGGTGGTGGCGCTGCTCACCCTCGACTTCGTGGTGGCGGCACGCCGGCCGCACGTCGTGGGCATGCGCGAGGCGGCCGCCTGGACGATCTTCTACATCGGCGTCGCCATCGCCTTCGGCCTGGTCCTGCTGTGGCTGGCCGGGGCGGGACTCGCGACGGAGTACTTCGCCGGATGGATCGTCGAGAAGAGCCTCTCCGTCGACAACCTCTTCGTCTTCGTCATCATCATGGCGCGGTTCTCGGTGCCCGAGGAACACCAGCAGAAGGTGCTGCTCTTCGGCATCGCCACCGCGCTGGTGCTGCGGGCCATCCTCATCGCGGTCGGCGCGGCGGCCATCTCCCTCTTCTCCTTCACGTTCCTCGTCTTCGGCCTGCTCCTGATCTGGACGGCGATCCAGCTCGTACGGCACCGCAACCAGGACCCCGACGTCGAGAACAACCCGCTGATCCGCCACGCGGGCAAGGTGCTGCCGGTCAGCGACGACATGCACGGCGGCAGGCTCGTCGCCCGCGAGAACGGCAGGCGGGTGGTCACGCCGCTGTTCCTGGTCTTCCTCGCCATCGGAAGCACCGACCTGCTGTTCGCGCTCGACTCCATTCCCGCCGTCTTCGGCGTCACCCGGCATCCGCTCATCGTCTTCGCCGCCAACGCCTTCGCGCTGCTGGGGCTGCGTGCCCTGTACTTCCTGATCGAAGGGCTGCTGGAGCGCCTCGTCTACCTGTCGATCGGCCTCGCGGTCATCCTCGGCTTCATCGGCCTCAAGCTCATCCTGTCGTTCCTGCACGAGGACATCTCGAAGTCCTTCCCCGAGGTCCCGACCCCGGTCTCCCTCGGAGTGATCTTCCTGGTGCTGCTCGTCACCGTCGTCGCCAGCCTGCGCAGGGTGCGCGCGCACCCGGAGGAGCGCGCCCACGCGGGCACCCTGCACCGGATGCGCCGCAAGGACAGAACCAGCAAGGGCGGTGAGGACAGGACCGACGACTGAGGTCCCGGCCGCGGATCACCGGCCGGACGGACGCGCAGAAAAGCGCCCGGAACCGAGGAGCGCCGGAAAGCACAGCGGAAAAGCTCAGGCCAGACAGCGCAGGGCGGCCCTGAGCCTGCGGTCGAGAGGATGGTCGACGGGGTGGCCGTCCGGCAGGCGCCCGACGGTCGCCGCCACGAACGCCGCGGGCGCCAGTTGCGCGCTCGCGTCGTAGGCGTGCACCCAGATCCCGTCGGCGGTCAGCTCGACCTCGACCGTCGCCCCCTGCTCCGCGAGCGCGAACGCGCCCACCCTCACCCGCCACCAGACCCGCTCGTCCTCCTCGCCCTCCGCCACGGGCGCGCCGACGTCGTCGGCGTGGGTGGCGTACTCCGAGTCGTAGTGGAAGGTCTGCGACCCCACCGGGTACGGCCCCGCGAGGGTCGGCAGCAGGGCGTCACGGCCGAGTTCGCGCATCCGCTCGCGCGTCTCCCCGTTCTCGCGCCGCCACTCCTGGAGCACCTCCTCGACCGGAACGTCACGGCGGCGCTCCACGCACCAGGCGTTGAAGGCGTCGAAGCCGCCCTCCACACCCTCGCTCCCGAGCATCGCGGCGAACCCGTCGATGTCGTCGTCCAGACAGGCGTGGTTGTACAGCTCCTCCCCCGCCAGGTGCCCGAGCACGTCGCGCACCGACCAGCCCGGCAGCCGTGAGGGGCGTTGCCAGTCCTCCGCGTCGAGCCCGGAGAAGAAACGGTCGAGGCGACGGGCCTCGGTGTCGAATATGTCGAACGGGTTGAGATCCGCCAGCGGATCCTTCGATTCAGCGGTCATACCTCAGCGGTACCCGGAAACGACGGACATCCCCGTGCTCCCTGCACCTGCAGATATTCAAGATCACGAGGTTTCGCCCGCGCCGGTCTTTCCCGTCGGCGAACCGTCGTCACGGCACCCGGCCGGACAGTGGCGCACCGGTCCGGCAGCCGGTAGCGCCGGAGACCGTCTCACCCGGACACGGGAAGGAGCGGCCGAGGCGATCTCGACCACGTACCGGCTGCCTAGTCCTCGTTCTCGTGGTCGTCATCGTTCTCGTCGTCATTGTCGCCGCCGCGATGACGTGGCCCCGGCTCCCGGCCCTCCTCCTGGAAGGCGAACCCGGATTTGCGCAGGAAGTCGTAGAGCGGTCCGTCGGAGGCGAGCCTGCCCTTCCTGCGCGCCTCGGACAGGTCCCGGCCGAACTTGCGCAGTTCGTCGCGCGCCTTACGCTCGTCGCCCTTCCACAGGGCCTCGCCCGCTTTGGTGACCCTCTTACGGATCTCGCGGGCCGTCCTGGGGTCGATCTTCCCCTGGAGCTCCTGTTCGGTGATCGCCCGGTGGAGGATCGGCAGCTGCACCTGCCATCCGGTCCCCGCCGGCGGTGACAGGACCGGATCCGGGGACGGCGCCGCCGCGCTCCGCGAGACGGACGGTGACGGTGTGGGGGTGGGTGACGGCGACGCGGGCGGCGTGGGCTGCTCGGGAGAGGGCGTCTCGGACGGCACTCCGGCCGTGCTCGCCTGCCCGGTCGGCTCCGACGGCGTCAGCGCCCAGACGGTCGCCGCCACCAGCACGGCCACCGCGCCCAGGGCGATCGCGAGGGTCCGCCCGGAAAGCCGCCCCCGCGTGAGCGTGGAGATGCCACCGGACACGGGCACCGGCCCGGAGACCGGCGGCCCCGGCGTGACCTTCGTCGGCGCGGGTGCCTGCATCGGTGCCTGTGCCGGTATCGGTGCCCCGATGTCGTACGTGGCCGTCGGTGCCGTCGGTGCCGCAGGGACCGGGGAGACCGGGGAGACACTGTCGCGGACGGCTGACGTGTGGTGGGCCGTCGCGGTGACCTGGCGGATCACCTCTCCCCCGGTCGGCCGCGCGGCGGGATCCTTCTCCAGCAGGGCCATGACCAGCCCCTCAAGCTCCGGCGGGACATCGGGCCGGTAGCGCCTGAGCGGATCCGGCCGGTCGCGGACGTGCTGGGAGATCACCTCCGCGTCGGGGCCGACGAACGGGGGCCGTCCGCACAGCAGCTCGTAACAGACGCAGCCGAGCGCGTACAGGTCGGAGGCCGTGTTCCCCGGCGTGCCGAGGATCTGCTCGGGAGACAGGTAGGCGGCCGTGCCGATGACGCTTCCCGCCGAGGTCAGCCGCATCGCGGCCTCGCTCGCGACCCTGGCGGTGCCGAAGTCGACGACCTTGAGCACGCCCCCCGTGCCCAGGTGCAGGTTCGCGGGTTTGACGTCGCGGTGCACGACCCCGGCCCGGTGCGCGGCGTCCAGCCCGAGCGCGGCCTGCCTGACCAGGTGGCACGTCTCGGACACGCTCAGCGGCCCCCGCTCGGCCAGCTCGGCGGCGAGATCCCGGCCGGTCAGCGACTCCATCACCAGGTACGGCCGACCCTCGTGCTCACCCATGTCGAGCACCGTCACCACGTTGGGATGGACGACGCGCGCGGCGGTCCTCGCCTCCCCGGCGAACCTCTCACGCACCGCGGCGTCGGCGACCTGCGGCGACAGGATCTTGATCGCCACCGCCCAGCCGGGGCGCAGGTCGTACCCGCGCCAGACCTCGCCCGTACCGCCACGGCCGATCAGCTCGTCCAGCCGGTACCGCCCGGCGAGCACGGCCCCCGCCCCCTCCTGAACGCTCACGATCCTCGCCATCGATTCCGAGCCCGACAATTGGCACCCAACTATATGAGGGGACTTCTCCGACTTATGGATCTACGTCCTAAATCCCGCGACGAACCGAGGCTTCTCGTCCCGTCGAATCTCATCGGCTCGTGGGCGATCCCGGCCTGTGGCGCCCTCCCCCGGAGAAGGGTCTCCGCTGCTCGGCGGCGGTGCGGGACGGGGCCCGTGGCCGGCCTCCGGTGATCCGGGCGGCACCGGAAACGAACCGGAGAACGCGGGAAAACCCGGAAGTCCCGGAGACGGCGTGCGCCTCCGGGACTCCTGGACTCCGGCCGTGTCGCTCAGCCCGCGTTCGCCGGGCCTTCCGCCGCGTTCACCGGGCGGTAGGCGAGGGCGACAAGACCGGTGTCGAACGTCGTGCTGTCGACGAGTTCCAGGGTCGCCGTGACGTCCTCCCCCCGGAACAGCCGCTGCCCCTTGCCGAGGATGACCGGGGAGACCAGGAGCCGGTACTCGTCGAGCAGGCCGTTCTCCATGAGCGCGTCGGTGAGCCGGCCACAGCCCCAGATCATGATGTTCCCGCCGGCCCGCTTCTTCAGTTCGGTCACCGTGGCGATGAGGTCGTCGCCGTGGACGATGGTCGAGTTCGCCCACTCGGCCTTCTCCAGGGTCGAGGAGACCACGTACTTCTCGGTGCCGTTCACGTGGTCGGCGTAGGGGTTGCTCATACCGGGCCACGCCTGGGCCATGCCCACGTAGGTGACCCGCCCCAGCAGCAGGGTGTCGCAGCCGAGGGTGAGGTTCAGGGCGTACGCCATCGACTCCTCGTTCGAGTACGGCATGGACCACAGGTGGGGGTTGTCGATGTAGCCGTCGACCGTGGTGTGGGTCATGGCAATGATCTTCCGCATGATTCTCTCCGTGTCGTTCGCGCCGGATGAAGCCCGTTGGAGCCGGGCTGGACGAGGTCGGATGTGAGGACGGTCAGGGGACGTACGGGCTCCTGGCTCGGGCGTCGCGCAGGGCGCGGGCCCACCAGGTCAGCCGGTCGAGCGTGCTCTTCGCCGCGCTGTTGCACTCCGCGCCGGCCCTCGGCCAGGTGCCGTCGGTCGCGAAGAGGTCCCAGTAGCGGGGAAGGATGACGGCGTCGCGGATGGCGACGGCGTGCAGTTCGGTGAAGACCTGGCGGAGCTGGTCGACCGCGTGCAGGCCACCGGAGTCCCTGCCGTAGGCGACGAAGGCGACGGGCTTGGCCTGCCACTCCTCGTAGTACCAGTCGATCGCGGTCTTCAGCGGAGCGGGGAAGCTCCGGTTGTACTCGGGGGTGACCACGACGAAGGCGTCGGCGTCGGCGAGCCTCGGCGCCAGAGCGGCCACCTCCGCGGGTGCGGGCTCCTCCTGGTCGGTGAGGGTCTGTGGCAGACCGGTCTCGGCCAGGTCGATCAGGTCGACGTCCAGGTCTCCGCGCCTGCGGGCCCGGGAGGTGAACCAGTCCGCCACGGTGGGCCCGAACCGGCCGTCGCGGGTGCTCCCGACGATGACCGCCAGTCGCAGCCTGCCCTCCTCCGGCATCTCCGTACCTCCCTCGTCTCCCGCTCCGTTCGATGTGCCCTCAGCATGTCCGACCCCCTTTACGGAAAAGCTCCCGCCGCTTTACGGCCGACCCGGGGAGCACGGGAATCCGCCGTAAGACGAGTGGTAAAGCGATGAGCGCCCGGGGTTATCGTGGCCTTCATGCGTTTTGGGGTTCTTGGGCCGCTCGCCGTGTGGACGACCGCCGGCGAGCCGGTGGCGATCCCCGGGCTGAAGGTCCGGACCCTGCTCGCCGACCTCCTCGCGCACGAGGGACGCCCGGTGCCCGCCGACCGGCTGGTCGACGACCTGTGGGGCGACGATCCGCCGGGCAACCCGACCGGCGCCCTCTCGGCCAAGGTCTCGCAGCTGCGCAGGGTGCTGGAGGACGCCGAACCCGGCTGCCGGGACCTGGTCGTCCGTCATCCGGCGGGCTACGTGCTGAGGGCCGACACCGACGTGGCCGACTTCCTGCGCCTGCTCGACGAGGCGGCCCTCGCGGGGGATCCACGGGTCAGGGCGGCGCTGCTGTCCGACGCGCTGGCGTCGTGGCGCGGCCCCGCGTTCGCCGACTTCGGCGACGAGCCGTTCGCACGCCCCGCGATCACGAGGCTGCTGGAACGGTGGCTCACCGCGCAGGAGGAGCACGCGGAGACACGGCTGGAGCTGGGCGAGCACGTCCGGCTCGCGGGAGAGCTCGGCGACCTGCTCGCCGCCCACCCGTTCAGGGAGCGGCTGCGCGCCGCGCACATGCGTGCCCTGTACCGCTCAGGACGGCAGAGCGAGGCGCTGGACAGCTACGAGGAGCTGCGCGTCCTGCTCGCCGACGAGCTGGGCCTGGATCCGGGCGCCGACCTGGTCACCCTGCACCGGGCCGTCCTCACCCAGGACCCGGCGCTCGCCGCGTCCGCCCCTCTCCCCGACAGGCCGGGCACCAATCTCCCCGCGCCACTCACCGACCTGATCGGCAGGGAGGAGGCCGTCGCCGAGATCCGCACCCTGCTGGAGACGGAACGGCTGGTGACACTCACCGGTCCCGGCGGCGTGGGCAAGACCCGCCTCGCGATCGAGACCGCCAGACATCTGACCGCCCCGGGTCCTTCCGGCACCGCCCCCTCCGCCTCCCACGCCCCCGGCACCGCCTCCTCGGTCACCACCGCTCCCGGAACCGTCGCTCCCGGCAACGCCCCTTCCAGCACCGTCCCCTCCAGCACCGTCTCCTCCAGCACGGCCCTCTCCGGCACCGTCGCTCCCGGCCTCGTACGTGACGGGGTGTGGCTGGTCGAACTCGCCGCGCTCGACCGTCCCGGCGACGAAGACGTGGTCCACCGGCTGGCTGAGACGATCATGACGGTGCTGGACGTCCAGGACGCCGCGGGTGGCGCGGGGCCGGTGACCGCCGCCGACCGGCTCACCGAGGCGCTGCGCCCCCGGAGGCTGCTGCTGGTGCTGGACAACTGCGAGCACGTCGTCGAGCCGGTCGCCGAGCTGGCCGGATCGCTGCTGCGCGCCGCCCCCGGCCTGCGGATCCTCACGACCAGCCAGGAGTCGCTCGCCCTGCCCGGCGAGGTGGTCTGGAGCGTCCCACCGCTGGAGGTGCCCGGCCGGGCCTTCGACGACATCCCCGAGCTGGAACGAACCGGGTCCGTGCGGCTGTTCGTGGCACGCGCGTCCGCCGCGGCCAGGGGGTTCACCCTCGACACGGACACCGCTCCGGCGGTCGCGGCGCTGTGCCGCAGGCTGGACGGCATCCCGCTCGCGCTTGAGCTGGCCGCGACGAGGGTCCCCGCCCTCGGGGTGCACGGTCTTGTCGCCCGCCTCGATGATCGTTTCAGGTTGCTGGCCACCGGGCATCGGGGCGTCCCACCGCGCCAGCAGACCCTGACGGCGATGATCGACTGGAGCTGGGAGCTGCTGACCGGGGCCGAGCGCGCCGTCCTGCGCCGCCTCGCCGTACACGCGGACGGCTGCGACCTGGAGGCCGCCGAGGCCATCTGCGCGGATGACGACGTCCCCGCCGCGGACGTACTCGACCTGGTGGCACGGCTGGTGAACCGGTCGCTGGTGGTGATGGTGGACGGTGCCGACGGGCCGAGATACCGGCTGCTGGAGTCGGTGGCGGCGTACTGCGTCGAGCGTCTCCAGCGGGCCGGGGAGTACGAGCGGGTGCGGCTGCGGCACCTGCGCCACTACACCGACCTGGTCGAACGGGCCGAGCCGCGTCTCTACCGGGCGGACCAGCGGCGCTGGCTGCGGCGTCTCGACTCCGACGCCGCGAACATCCGCGCCGCGCTGAACGCGGCCGTCAGGAACGGCGACGCGGAGGGCGCGCTGCGCCTCGTCGGCGCGATGGGCTGGTACTGGTTCCTGCGCGGCCGGCTGACCGAGGCCCACCGATCCCTGGCGGCGGCACTCGCCGTCCCCTGCGGACCCCCCGCCGTCTCGTTCGCCGCCCTCCGGGCCAAGGCTCTCACCTGGAAGGCCGTGATCGCGCTCCTCCGAGGTGACGTCGCCGCCGCCGACCGGGAGCGGCTTCGCGGGGCCGCCCTGGAGGCGTACGAGAAGGCGGACGATCCCGGCGGGCGTGCCAGGGCGTGGTGGATCCTCGCCTACGCGGGGGTCGACCTCGGTGACCTGTCCGCCGCCGCGGACCTTCTGGACCGGGCGCTCCCCGCCTTCGAGGCGCTCGGTGACCGCTGGGGAACGGCCGCCGCCCTCGCCCTGCGGGCCAAACTCGCCCACGTACGCGGTGACCTGGACGGGCTCGGACGCGACGGCGAGCGCAGCGCGCGGATCTTCGACGAGCTCGGGGAGCGCTGGGGGCAGCTGGAGTCCGGCGGCTGGCTCGGCGCGCTGGCCGAGATGACCGGCGACCTCGACCGGGCCGAACGGCTGCAGCGTGACGGCATGCGCCTCGCCGAGGAGCTCGGGTTGTGGACGGAGCTCGCCGGGCGGCTGGGCTGGCTGGGCTGGATCGCACTGCAGCGCGGCGACTACGCGCGGGCGGCGGAGTGGAGCGAGAGGTCGCTGCGGCTCACCCTGGAGCAGGGTCACCGGGCCGGGCAGACCTTCGCCCGGATGGGTCTCGCCTTCGCCGCGCGCAGGGACGGCCGCCTCGACGTCGCCGAGACCCACCTGCGCGACGTGCTGGACCACACCCCTCCCGACTCCGGGGAGCCGCCGCCCTACCTTCCGATGATCATGACCGAGCTCGGCTTCGTCGCCGAGGGGCGCGGTGACGCGGCGGCGGCCCTCGACATGCACCTGGTCGCCCTCGATCTGATGGCGAGGTTCGACGGGACCAGGGAGATGACGGTCGCCGTGTACGGCCTGGCCGGGGCGCTCGCCGTCGCCGGACTCCACAACCGGGCCGCCCGGCTCCTGGGCGCGGGCGCCGCGGCCCTCGCGTCCGGTCCCATGCCCCTCACCTCCGTGGAGAGCGGCGACGTCGACCGGATCACCGCGCGGGTCCGTGACGCGCTGGGTGAGGAGCGCTTCGCCGCGGAACGCGAACGCGGCACCGCGCTCACCCCCGAGCAGATCAGGTCCCTCGCCGTCATACCGGAAGGCGCCGCGTCCTCGTTGGCCTGAATCCCCGGGCGGCGAAATCAATCTCGTGATGGATTACGAAGACCGACGGTCCTGGCAGACTGTCCGGCATGAGGAAGAGCACGGAGAACGGGGAGAACAGGGGAGACGGGGGCGACGGAGAGCGGGGGGAAGACGTCTCCGCGCCCCGGCCGCGCCGCAGGGGGCGCCCGCCCAGGGACCGCTCGGCCCCCACCACGCGCGACCGCGTGCTCACCGAGGCGACCGCCCTCTTCGCCAGGTACGGGGCCGACGGCGTCTCCATGCGCGACATCGCCGCTCAGGTCGGGATCGACGTCTCCAGCGTGCACCACCACTTCCCTTCGAAGTCGTCCCTGTACGACGCCTGCTTCGCCCGCGTCTTCGAGCTGGAGCAGGCGACGCTCACGCCGCCGGTGCGCGCCTTCCTCGCCGCCGTGCGCTCGGAACGCCCGGGCGACGTCGTGGACGCGATGCACGACCTGGTGGACGCGTTCGTCGACTTCCTCGACGACCACCCCCAGACCACGTTCCTGTGGCTGCGGCGGTGGCTGGACCCCACCCTCCACCTCTCCCTGGACGAGGCGTACTCGCTGCCGATCTACGGGGAGATCGAGTGCGCCCTGCTGGAGGCGGCCACCCGCGGTCTCGTCGTCGAGCCGACGCCGCACATCACCGTGCGCAGCCTGGTCTGGGCGGCCCACGGCCACGTGACCGCCCTGAGCGCCCGCGGCGGCGACGCCGTGACCGCCGATCGCGAGAGGCGCGAGTTCCGCGCCTACGCCCACCGTTTCGTCGACCGGCTCTACGCACCCCCTGGCGCCGGCGGCTCAGACGGCTAATATTCCATCATCCGATGGAATATGGGAGGCGACGGATGAGCGCAGGGGAAGCGACCGCCGACGACATGCCGGGCACGGAGACGACCGTCGGCGGCGAGGCCGGAGCGGCCCCTGGGACGGCGCCTGAGACGGCCCCTGGGACAGCCACCACCCGCGAAGGCACCCACGACGTGAGGGTGACCGCCGACCGCGAAGGCGTCACCGGCCGAGGAGTGACCGCCCTTGACGACGTACCCGGTCAAGAGGTGCCCCCCGGCCGCGACGGCGTGCCCGGCCGGGGGACGACGGCCGTCGTCGGCGGCGGCGCGGCGGGCATAGCGGCGGCGAAGGCCCTCATCGAGGCCGGTCTGCCCGTCCTCGGCATCGAACGCGCCAACTCCCTCGGCGGCCTGTGGCGGCTGGAGGCCGACACCGCGTCCTACGAGGGCCTGCGCCTCAACACGAGCAGGCCGCGCACCGAGTTCTCCGACTTCCCGATGCCCGCCGAGTGGCCCGACTATCCGACCCGCGCCCAGATGCTCGAATACCTGCGCTCGTACGCCGACCGTTTCGGGGTCGGCGAGCGCTTCCGTTTCGGCACGACGCTGGAATCGGCCCGGCGCACCGAGAACGGCTGGGAGCTGGAGCTGACCGGTCCCGGCGGGCCGTACCGCGAGACGGTGGAGCACCTGGTGGTGGCGAACGGCCACAACCACGAGCCCCGGCTGCCCGAACCGCCCTACCCGGGGACGTTCACCGGCACCGAGTCGCACGCGCACGACTACGTCACCCCCGCCGAGCTGGCGGGCAGGCGCGTGCTCGTCGTGGGCACCGGCAACTCCGCGATGGACATCGCCGCCGAACTGACCGACCACGCGTCCGCCGTGCTGCTGTCGGCGAGACGAGGCGTCTGGGTGCTGCCCAAGCGGCTGCTGGGCCGGCCCTCCGACCAGCTCAACGGCGCCCTCGCGGCCCTCCTGCCCTGGCGGGTGCGGCAGGTGGTCTCCCAGGCGGTGCTCAGGGTCGCCGACAGGAAACCCGCCGGGCCGCGTCTGCCCGCTCCCCGCCAGGGTGTGCTTCAGGACCACCCCACCCTGAGCGACTCCGTTCCCCGCCTGGTCGCGGAGGGAAGGGTGCTCGCGCGCCAGGGCATCGCGCGCCTGGACGGCTCGCGGGTCCATTTCACCGACGGGCAGGTGGACGAGGTCGACCACATCGTCTGGTGCACCGGCTACCGGGCCGTGACCCCGTTCCTCGACACCTCCGCCACCGCCGCCACCGCCGCCGGCACCACCACCGGCACCGGCACGGCGCCCGACCCGGCGAGCACGCTGCTCTACCGCCACGTCTTCCCCATCGGCGACGACTCGATCAGCTACGTCGGGCTGATGCAGTCGACCGGTTCGGCACTGCCCGTCGTCGAGGCGCAGGGCCGCCTCCTCGCCGCCGTACGCGCCGGAACCCACCGGCTGCCCGACCCCGAGACCGCGCGCAGGATCGCCTCCGCCGAACTCGACGCCGCCCGAGAGCGTTGGGGGCAGCGCAGGCCCCACATGCGAATCGACGTCGACCAGTATCTCCGCGTCATGCGGCGCGAGCTGCGCGCCTCCCCCTCCCGCGCGCTCGCCGGGCGCCGGATCCTGGTCACCGGCGCGGCCGGCACCTTCGGCAGGGCGATGAGCGCGCGGTTCACCGCCCAGGGCGCGCACGTGGTCGGCCTGGACATCGCCCGCCCCGACGACTCCGACATCCCGATCATCGCCTGCGACATCACTTCCTCCGAATCCGTCGACGCGGCGGTGGCCGAGGCGGCGGCCCTGCTGGGCGGCATCGACCTGCTGGTCAACAATGCCGGCCGGGGCGGGCCGGCACCGGCCGAACTCGCCCCGGGCGACGAGGTGGAGGCGCAGCTGCGGCTGAACCTGCTCGGTGCCTGGCGGGTGACGGCGGCGGTCATGCCCCACCTGGTGCGTGCGCGCGGGCAGGTGGTCTTCATCGCCTCACGGATGGCGGTCCTGCCCCTGCCGCTGGCGGCGGCGTACGGCGTCTCCAAGCGCGCCCTCGCCGCCTACGCCGACGCGCTCCGGCTGGAGGTCGGCACGCACGTCGGCGTGACGACCGTCTACCCGAGCATGGTCCGCAGCCCGATCCACGACAGTACGCGCCAGGCCGGGCTCTCCCTGGACGCGGTGTCCCGGCCGGAGCCCGTCGAGGGCGTGGTCGACGCGATCGTCCGCGCCGTCACCGCCCGCCGCGCCCCGCGCGACGTGGCGACCACCGTCCGGGGACGTGTGGAGATGATGGTCGGCAGGCACGCCCCCTCCCTCGCCGACCGTCTCGTCCGCCGCACCGTCGCCGCCCGCGTGGCGGCCGGTGACTTCGCGAACGCCCCCCTCGCGGCGGGAATGGTGAGCAGGCACCGCGGCTAGCCCTCGTCGCGGCGTACGCCCTCCCGGCCCGGGACATCCTCCGGATGGCCCGGTGACGGGTCCGGTAACCTCCTCGACCTGTTCGAGCACGCCTTGAGGCAGCGCGCGAAACCGAGCCGAGGTCAGGAAAGGGTGGTGCAGACATAGGGCGAGGGCCACTGGGAAACGCCGGGTGGGCGGACGGCCTGGAAGCCGAAGTTCGCACTGGCCCCGGGCGCGAGGGAGCCGTTGTAGCTCAGGTTGCGAGCGGTGACGGTCTGCCCCTTGGTGGTCACGGTCGCACCCCAGGAGCCGATGAGGCTGTGCCCGGCCGGCAGCGTGACGGTGACGGTCCAGTCGTGGATCGTGGAGGGACCGGTGTTGGTCACTCTGACCGGATCGACCGTGTATATGTTGTTCCCCCCGTACAACACGGTGGCTGTGGCCGAGCAGCTTCCGGCGGCGATGATGCCGTAGGAGAAGTTGTTCACCGCCAGGCCGGTCTGGCCGACCCACGGCTCGAAGCCCGCCTGGACGCTGGTGAGATACCACGACCGCTGGGCATGGCCGCGACTGATCGCGTCGTCGACGAAGGTACTGACGGCGAAGCCGATCGACGCGGTCGCCGAGGAGCGGACGTAGGAGATCACGTTCCAGCCGACGTTGCCGTACCAGACCTCCCAGCTCGCCCCGGCGAGGCTGACCGTACCCACTCGGGAGCCGATCGGCTGGATCGGCCCCACCCGGTTCAGCCAGACCGTGATCTCCGCACCGGTGTTCTGGCCGTCCGTCCGGGGAGCCGGGTCGAGCCAGATGTCGTAGGACGCGTTGTACACGCCGCCGCTCGGATAGGTCATGTGGACGCTGGTCTGGATGCCGTTGAACCGGCTGTCACTGATCCGCATGGGCAGGCCGCTGCCGGAGGTGCACCGGCCGCGGTGACAACCGGCGAAGATCGACGGGTAGGAGCCCGGCGCGCCGTCGGTCGCTCTGTCGTGGCTCGCCTCCGTCACCGAGAAACCGAGGTCCGTGACGTTGACGCACTGCTCGGTGTCGTCGCTCCAGTTGTTGTTCTGGACGTAGTACTTCCCGTTCTGGATGACGGTGGCGCCGTCCTTCTCGCAGATCGTCGTGTCGGCACGCGCCGGAGCGGCGACCGCTCCGGACCCGAGGACCAGGCCGAGGACGGCCAGGACCGTCACGATGACCCGCCTCACTCCACGTTCTCTCGTACGCCTCATGCTGACACCGCTTCCGGTCGCGGATTGGTGGGGAGCGCCCGCATAGTTCGCACCATAGAACTGTTCCTCCCCATCGCAAGCTCCCCCGGCCCGCCGCCACGGTCCCCATGGGGCCACCAGGCCCGATTGGCTCCGGCACGTTCCCCGTCAGGTGAAAGTTCCACTCGCGCTCTCTGCCCACGGCGCGTCCAACCTTCCGGTGGACGTCAGGGGGCGGGCGTCCCGGCGGCTCGAACCCCTCAGCTCGACGGGGTGGCCGAGCCGATCCGCGTGACGTAGAGGTCCCAGAACCGGTCCGGGTCCACCTCCAGCACGGTGCGGCCGTCCGAATCGGAGACGATCTCGGGACGGAGGAAGACCGCCGCGGCCACGGCGTCCCAGACGAACGCCCGATGTCCCGGGTCACCGGCGAAGAGCGGCCCCTGCAGTTCCTTGAAGAGCCTCCTGACCGGGGTCTCCTCGCCCGCGACCACCCGCTCGTAGGTCCGCCTGTCCAAGGTGAGCCGCTGCGCCGCCTCCAGTGTGACGACCAGTTCGCGCCGGAACGGGGCCTCGAACACGACCCGGGACGCCTCGGGGTCGAACCAGCGGTTGAACTCCTCACCCTCGGTGTCGGCTCCCAGATGGACGACCTCCCTGACCAGGGGGACCATGTCGGGGTGCTCCCGTACGGCGCGTGCCAGGTTGGTGGCCGGGCCGAGCGCGAAGACGGTCACCTCGCCGGGGTGGCGCCGCACCTGGTCGGCGATGAAGTCGGAGGCGCTGCCCGCCGCGGGCCGGGTCGTCGCGTAGCCACCGTGCGGCGGAGTGGCCAGCGCGCGGTGGGACGCCGGTCGCGGCCGGTCCAGGGCTCCGTCGTAGTCGTCCCTCGGCTCCGGCGTATTGCTCTCGCCGGTCACCACGGGGATGTCGGCCCTGCCGATGAGCTCCAGCTGGCGCAGCGCGTACGCGGTGCCCTCCTCCGGCCAGGTGTTGCCGCCCACGGTGGTGACCCCGAGCACCTCCACCCCTTCGGCGGCGGCCAGCAGGAACATGGCCTGGGCGTCGTCGTTCAGCTCGCCCATGTCCGCGTCGATGATGATTTTCCCGGTGCCGGGGGGCCCGTCGAGCGGCACCCCCGGCGAGCACGACGCCGTGGCGCACACCGTGGACAGCACCACCAGCGAAAATAGTATTTTCCTTCTCATGCCTCACTTGTCGGGCGTAACACCGCATTCGGTTCGTTCCATGCGGTGAACCGCCGGGGCCGCCGAACACGACAGCCCCCGGATCCCCGGACACGGCGAACCCGTACGGCACCGGACACCACGAAACCGTGAACCGCCGGAGCGGCCGGATGCGACAGAGAGGCATGACACCGTTGAAGGGGCTCCCATGAGTGAGCACGAGAGCTGGACGGACGCTCGACTGCTCGAGGCCGTCGCCGACGGGGACCGCCGGGCCCTGGAGGTCCTTTACGCCCGGCACGCACCCTGGCTCGTCATCCGGCTCACCCGGCGGTGCGCCGATCCGGCGCTGGTGGACGAGGCGCTCCAGGACACCTTCGTGGCCGTCTGGCGCACGGCACGCACCTGGAAGGGCAAGGGAGAGGTGGCCGCGTGGATCTGGGGCATCGGCATCCGCCGCCTGCTGGACCAGCTCCGCCGTCGTCCGGCGATGCCACTGCCCGCCTACGAGCAGGTCATGGTCTCGGCCGAGGAGCAGGTGCTGCTCGGCATCGAGTACGGCGAGCTCGGCCAGGCGATGGGCCGGCTCTCCCCCGAGCTGCGCGCGGTGGTCCAGGCGACGGTCCTGGACGGCCTGAC
This sequence comes from Streptosporangium sp. NPDC049046, assembly GCF_040649155.1. Taxonomy (NCBI): domain Bacteria; kingdom Bacillati; phylum Actinomycetota; class Actinomycetes; order Streptosporangiales; family Streptosporangiaceae; genus Streptosporangium; species Streptosporangium sp. NPDC049046. Next base: position 110,711 of record NZ_JBEZEZ010000019.1, read on the forward strand.
CACCCGTGAGGCCGGGCGGCTGCTCGGTATCCCCGCCGGGACCGTCAAGACCCGGATGATGCGCGCGAAGGCACTGCTGAGGGAGGAACTGGTATGAGCACCTGGCACATGGACGACGGCCTGGCCGTCAGGTACGCCGACGGGGAGCTGAACCCGACCCTGGCCGCCTCGGTCGAGGCCCACCTGCTGGCCTGCGATCAATGCCGGAGCCTGCTCGCGCCCCAGGTACCGCGCCCTCGGCTGGACCGGGTCTGGGCGGAGGTGGCCGACGCGGTGGACGCGCCCGTGCCGGGACCGTTCGAGCGGCTGCTGCGGGCGATCGGTGTCCACGAGCACACGGCCCGCCTGCTGGGCGCCGCCCACTCGCTACGCCTGCCGTGGATCGCGGCCAGCGCCGTGGCGCTCCTGTTCGCCGCGTTGGCCTCGGGAGAGATGACGCGGCAGGGGCTGCTCGTCTATCTCACGCTGGCCCCGATCCTGCCGGTCGCCGGGGTCGCCGTGGCCTTCGGCAGGGACGGTGATCCGGCCCACGAGATCGGCCTGGCGGCTCCGTACTCGATGTTCCGGCTGATGCTGATCCGCGCCGCCGCGGTGCTGACGTCCTCGTCGGCGCTGGCGTTGGTGACGGGCCTCGGCCTGCTGGACCACGACTGGACCGCGGCCGCGTGGCTGCTGCCCTCACTCGCCCTCACCTCGCTGACCCTCGCCCTGTCCAGCCGGTTCGATCCGCGCCACTGCGGGGCCGCCGTGGCGGCGACCTGGCTGGTCGTGGCCGTCTCCGTCAACCTTCGCGAGCCGAGCCTGGCGATGTTCGGCGGCGTCGGCCAGGTGGGCTACCTGGTCGTCACCTTCGTGTCCGTCGCGCTTCTCTTCTTTCGCCGCAGGGAGTTCTCATGATCGAGGCAGTCGGCCTGGTGAAGGCCTACGGCCGCGACCGGGTCCTGGACGGGCTCACCTTCACCGTGGGCAAGGGAGTGACCGGCCTGCTCGGGCCGAACGGCGCGGGCAAGACCACGCTCGTCAGGATGCTGGCGACGGTGCTCGCACCGGACGGGGGCGAGCTGAGACTGCTCGGCCGGAACCCGGCCGGGGACCTGCTGGAGATCCGGCGGCGGCTGGGGTACCTGCCGCAGGAGCCGGGATACCAGCGAGGGTTCACCGTCTTCGAGTTCGTCGACTACGTGGCGATCCTGAAGGAGATGGTGGAGCGGCGGGCACGGCACGACGAGGTGCGCCGGGTGATCGAGGAGGTCGGGCTGACCTCCGTGAGCGGTAAGCGGATCCGGACGCTGTCGGGCGGGATGCGGCGGCGGCTGGGCATCGCGCAGGCGCTGCTCGGCGACCCCGAGCTGATCCTGCTGGACGAGCCGACCGTCGGTCTGGACGCCGAACAGCGGCTCCGGTTCCGCGAGCTGATCTCGCACATCGGACAGGACCGCACCGTCGTGCTCTCCACCCACCAGACCGAGGACGTTTCCGCCCTGTGCAACCGGGTGGTCGTGCTCAAGGCGGGACGGTGCGCGTTCGAGGGCACACCCGAGCAGCTCCGGACCCTGGCCGAGGGCAGGGTCTGGCTGTCCACGGAGAAGTCGGGGGTGCTCTCCTGGCGTACCGGTGAAGGACTGTTCCGCAACATCGGGCCCGCTCCCGAGGGGGCCCGGCCGGCCGAACCGACCGTGGAGGACGGCTACCTGCTGCTGCTCGGCGACAAGGCGACGGCGGCGACGGCATGACCTGCGACCACGATCCCCGTCCCCGGCCCGCGGGCCGGGGACGGACGACGGCACGGACACCAGCCCGGGCAGGCGCGCCGCCCCGGGTACGGACACGCGGACCGGCCGTCCGGCCGCGGAAAGGACTGTCATGACAGGCTCGTCGTCGCTCGCCGGCCGGTGGCCCGCCACCACGCGTCACGCGGTGCCCGCGCTGGCCTACGCCGAGCTCCGGCGGCTGCTCCGCCACCCGCTCACCCTGCTCGGGCCCGCGCTGATGACGGCGGGGCTGCTCGGCCACACCTGGGAGTGGCCGCAGGACTCCTTCAGGATGATCACCGCTCAGATGGTGATGATATGGGGCGTACCTGCGTTCTTCGCCGCGAACCTCACCGGTACCGCGGCACACCGGGCGGGCACGGACGAGTTGCTGTCCACCGCCCCGGTCGACCGCGCGCACCGTACGGCCGCCGCCTGCCTGGCCGCCCTCGGACCGTTCGTGCTGGCCTGCCTGTTCCAGGCGGTGCTGCTGCGCCTCTGCCTGATGTTCCAGGTGGACCTGGGACATGCTCCCACGGTGTGGGAGATGGCCGCCGCGCCGCTGTGCGTGCTCGGAGCCACGCTCCTGGGGACCGCGACCGCCCGCTGGGCACCCCGCCAGGGCGTGCCGTTCGCGGTCATGTCCGTACTGGTCGGTTTCAACTACATCGTCTATCAGGGCTCCGAGCGTTTCCTCGGCTTCCTCGTGGAGTTCGTGCTGTGGACCTCCCCCATGTGGACGTTCCAGAAGGCCGAGGGGTCGGCGCTCTGGCACGCGGTCTACCTGCTGGCGCTGAGCCTGGGAGCGGCGGCGCTGGCGATGCTGCGCGACTCGGCCCGGCGTGGGTTCTGGCTCGGGATCGGCGCGACGCTGCTCCTGACCGCGGCGCTCTCCGGCATCTGGCAGCTGCCGTGACCGCCGTCACCGATCAGGAGGGCACGCCGACGACCGTGCTGGCCCGTGTCCGTGAAGAGGAGCGCCGCCGACTGTGCCGGGATCTGCACGACGGGCTCGGCCACGCGCTGACCGAGATGGCGATGGTCGTCAACATGGCCAGGATCAGCCTGCACACCGCCCCCGCCTCGACCGACCGCCTGCTGGCGGAACTGCGCGACGGCATGGACGCGGTCGGCCAGGAGATCAGAGAGCTGGTACACGGCCTGTACCCGCCCGCCCTGGACGCGCTCGGCCTGGCCGGAGCCGTGCGGGCACTGGCGGACAACGGACCCTCGGTGATCGTCGAGACCGAGGGCGACCTGTCCGGCCTGCCCTCGGCCGTCGAGGTGGCCGCGTACCGCATCGCGCAGGAGGCGCTCACCAACGTCCGCCGGCACGCCGGGGCCCGCTCGGCGACGATCTCGCTCCGGCGTGACGACTCCTTCCTCACGGTCCGGGTCCGCGACGACGGGAGCGGGCCGCCCCCGGCTCCCCGTCCGGGGATCGGTCTCGCCTCGATGCGTGAGCGCGCCCGCGAACTCGGCGGAACCTGCGTGATGGGCCCCGCACCGGGCGGCGGCGCACTCGTGAAGGCCGTGCTCCCCCTGTCGACCGCTGTCTCCGCGCCGTGAGGACCTCGGATCGCCGCCCCCGCGGTTCCCCGGATCCGTCACGGGCCCGAGAGGGTGGAACCGGTCTGCAGCCGGTTGCCCGTACGACGCCAGCGGGCGAGTCCGCCGTCCAGCGGGCGTGCCCGGAAGCCGTGGTCGCGCAGCAGCCGCACCGCCTCCGGGGAGACCACGCAGTAGGGGCCGCCGCAGTAGGCCACGATCTCGACGTCCCCGGGCAGCTCGTCGAGACGGTCCCGCAGCTCGGCCAGCGGAACCGAGACCGCCCCCGGCACATGGCCGAGGGCGTGGTCGGCGGCCGAACGGACGTCGACGATCACGATGTCGGGGTCGGTGAGACGTCCGGCGAGTTCCTCGGCGGTCACCGCCTCCAGGACGGCGACCTCGCCGAGGTGTTCGGAGACCGCCTCACGCAGGTCGGCGAGTCTTTCGGCGGCGAAGTCCTGCAGCTCGCCCAGAAACCGGGAGACCCGCTCGTCGGCGAGCCGGTAGTAGATCCGCGTACCGTCCCTGCGGCTCGTCACCAGGTGGGCGGCGCGCAGCTGCTGCAGCTGGGCCGAGGTGTTCTTCAGCGGGATGTCGGCCGCCTCCGACAGCTGCTCGACGGTGCGCTCCCGCTGGTCGAGCACGTCGAGCAGCCTGAGCCGGACGGGACTGGCCAGCGTCCTGCCGATCCGCGCCAGCTGCCGGTAGATCGGCTCCTCGCGAAACTCCGTCATGGCCGTCAGACCATGTACTGGTCGTGGCGCAGGTAGACGTCCGTCCACTCCTCGTCGGTGAGCCGGCGCCCGCTGCTCGCGATCTCGGCGAGTTCCTCGAAGTACGCCTCGCGCGGCGCGCCCGGGGCGAAGAGCAGGAGCATCGAGGCCGGTTCGCCGGACTCGTTGCGGAAGCTGTGCACCCCGCCCTCGGGGACGTACAGGAAGTCTCCCGCCGTCGCGTCGGTCCAGGACTTCCCGTCGAACAGCCGTACCGTCCCCGAGAGCACGAAGAAGGACTCGGAGATCGTCCGGTGGAAGTGGGGCGCCGGACCGGAGGGTTTTGGCCCCATGTCCCAGCGGTACAGGCCGAACTGCCCGTTCGTCGAGGCGCCGGTGCCCAGATAGCGCACCGTCGTGCCACCGATCACCAGATCCGGCCCCGCGCTCGCCGGCCTGAACACCCCGCTGCTCTCGCCCGCCTCGTCCAGGTAACGAGCCTCCGGATACGACATCGCACTCCCCGTCCTATGAGGAAATATTCTAAAAGACTATAGAACACGGGGATAAAGGAATGAAAGGTGTCACACGAGGCGGGCACCGATGCGAACGGTCCCGCCGACTCCGGTCGGCGGATCACCCGGCGCGACGTCCACCACGGACGCCGGGCGGGTCAGCGGAGAAACAGGTTCAGCACGACCGTGAGGAGAATCGAGAGCAGCACGGAGACGAGGATCATGGTCAGGCAGCCGGCCCAGCCGCCCAGGATCCTGACCTCCGTGTTTCCGATGCGCATGTCCACGCGTTACCCGGTGACGACCTCGGAAAACCGGCCCCCGACGCGGGTCCGTCCGAGGAACGCGCCTCCCGCGTGTCATGCCGACCGGCTCGCCGACACGGATCTGTGCCGTCGCCGACACGCGGCTCCTCCAGTGTGCGTGGGGTGAAGACACCACCGGGAAGAACCTCATGACCCTCGCCTTCGAGACGCGAGGACTCGTCAAACGCTTCGGAAAGACGACCGCGCTCGCCGGAGTCGACCTGGCCGCCCCGCAGGGCACGGTCCTCGGCGTACTCGGGCCGAACGGCGCGGGAAAGACCACCGCCGTGCGCGTGCTGGCCACCCTGCTCAGACCCGACGAGGGACACGCCACGGTCGGCGGGCTCGACGTCGTACGGCACGCCGCCCGGGTGCGCCGCCTGATCGGCCTGACCGGGCAGTACGCGTCGGTCGACGACGACCTCACCGGCACGGAGAACCTCGTGCTCATCGGGGAACTGCTCGACCTGCGCCGCGGGGAGGCCAAGGCGAGGGCCGCGGAACTGCTGAAGGAGTTCGGGCTCGCCGAGGCGGCGGGGCGGGCGGCCAAGACGTACTCGGGCGGCATGCGTCGCCGCCTCGACCTCGCCGCCGGTCTCGTCGGCCGCCCCTCCGTCGTCTATCTGGACGAGCCGACGACCGGTCTGGATCCGGCCAAACGTGACGACATGTGGAGCGTCATCCGCTCGCTGGCCGCCGACGGGGTCACCGTGCTGCTCACCACGCAGTATCTGGAGGAGGCCGACGCCCTCGCCGACAACATCTCGGTCATCGACCACGGACGGGTCATCGCGAACGGCACCCCGGCCGAACTCAAGCACGTCGTGGGCGGGCAGACGATCCTCGTCCGGCCCGCGGACCCGGCCCGGCTGGCGGACGCCGCCGCGCTCGTCGGCGCTGTGGTCGGCCGCACCCCGGAATCACCGGGCCGAGGCGTGATCACCGTTCCGGTCGAGAGCGACACCGCGTTCACCGAGGTCGTACGGCGGCTCGACCAGGAGCGGATCTCGGTCACCGAGCTCAGCCTCCGGCTGCCCAGCCTGGACGAGGTCTTCTTCACGCTCACCGGACGTCACGCCGAGGAAGAGGAGAACGCGGCATGACCCTCACCGTGGAACGCGCGCAGGCGCCGGCGCCACTCAGGAAGCGGCCCTTCGGGCTGGTACGGCACAGCCTCGCGCTCGGCAGGAGGAGCCTGACCAAGACGCTGCGCACCCCCGAGCAACTGCTCGACGTGACGCTGCAGCCGATCGTCTTCGTGCTGATCTACGTCTATCTGCTCGGCGGGGCGGTGGCCGGCTCCACCCAGGACTACCTGCAGTTCCTGCTTCCCGCCATCCTGGTGCAGACGGTGATGTTCGCCGGGATGGCCACCGGGGTGAACCTCAACACCGACATCGACAAGGGGGTCTTCGACCGGTTCCGCAGCCTGCCGATCGGCCGGTCCGCACCGCTGATCGGCTCGGTGCTCGGCGACCTGGCGCGCTATCTGGTGGCCGTCGTCTCCCTGCTCGCCTGCGGCCTCCTGCTGGGGTTCCGTATCCAGACCGACCCGCTCTCCGCGCTCGCCGCGTGCCTGCTCACCGTCTTCTTCGCGTTCAGCCTGAGCTGGGCGTTCGTCCTGATCGGGATGCTCATGCGCAGCCCGGGCGGGGTGCAGGGGACGGCCTTCCTGGTGCTGTTCCCGCTCACCTTCGGCACCAGCATGATCACACCGAAGGAGACCCTGCCCGGCTGGCTGCAGACCTGGGTGGAGATCAACCCGGTCGCGCACGCGATGGACGCCTCGCGCGCCCTGATGCTGGGCGGGCCGGCGACGGGCCCGGTGATGTGGACGCTGCTGTCCTCGGTGCTCTTCCTCGCGGTGTTCGCGCCGCTCGCGGTCCGCGCCTACCGCCGCCGTACCTGATCGAGCGCGGCGGTCCGGTCGAGCGCCATGCCCCGCGCGTGGGCGGCGTCGTAGGCGGCGTCGCCCAGCTCGTCCCTGAGCCGCCGGACCAGCCCGGCGATCTCCAGGTTGAACCGGTCGGGGGCGCCGCGGAGCCGCTCGGCGACGCCGAGGGTCTCCGCGGCCCCCGCCAGGTCGCCCTCGCGGGCGCGCAGGGCCGCCGCGGCGACGCCGACGTGGGCCAGGACCGGCATGTCCTTCCCCTCGACCGCCCAGTCGGTCGCCTCGGTGACCCACCGTTCCGCGGCCACGAGGTCACCGCGGTCCACCGCCAGATGCGCCATCGCCCGCAGGACCAACGCGTGGAACTGCGGGGCGACGAACCCGATGCCCTCGATGCCGGTCACCGCCGCCTCGTAGTGCCGCTCCGCCCCGACCAGGTCGCCCGCACGACGGTCGAGGTCACCCAGCGCGAGATGGGCGAACGCGATGTTCCGCTGTGACCACCGCCGCTCCCCTGGCCGCGTCATCGCCAGAAGTTCGGCACGCGCCCGGTCCACGTCGCCCTGCTGCGCCCGCGCGTCGGCGAGCGTGATCCGCTGGTGCACGGCGTGGTCGTCGGGGTTGAGCTCCCCCAGCAACCGGATCGCCTCCTCCATCGTCTCGACGGCCTCGTCGAAGTCACCGAAGACCAGGTGTGCCTCCGCCAGCGAGCTCAGCACCTGGGCGAGCCCCCAGCGGTCCCCCAGGTCGCGGAACCCGGCGGCGGCGGCGAGCAGGTCGCGGCGCCTTCCCACCTGATCCCCCTCGTTCTCCAGGAGCGCCGACCTGATCATGAAGAGCATCGCGCGGGTCCACGGGTGGGGGTGCGACATCCGTCGCTCGATCGCGGCCACGCCCCGGACGACGTCGTCGGTGAAGATCGCGAAGATGGGTTCGATCAGGGCGAGGAACGGATCCCCGGTGTCGGGAGCAACGACCTCGGCCAGCGCCCCGAACCGCTCGACGACGTCCTCCACGCCCTCGTGCTCACCGGCGAGCATCCTGTTGATCAGGTGGAAGGCGGTCGCGACCGACCGGCGCTCCGAGGAGACCTCACCGGGAACGTCGAGGGCGAGACGGAGCCGGACCACGGCCTCCGCGTGGTTCTCGCGCATCATCCAGAAGGTGCTCAGCGCGGCGGCCAGCCGTACCGCCGTGTCCGCGTCGCCCGCGTCGGCGGCGAAGTGCAGGGCGGCGAGCAGGTTGTCGTGCTCGGTCTCCAGCACGGCGAGCCAGACCAGCTGCCGCTCCTCGCGCAGAAAGGGCTCGGCCGTCTCGGCGAGGTCCAGGAAGTACGCCGCGTGCGCGGCCCGCACCCGGGCGACCTCCCCGTTCTCCGCGAGCCGCTCCAGCCCGTACTCCCGGATCGTCTCCAGCATGCGGTAGCGCGGCTGCGGCGCCTCGACCACCTGCAGCAGCGACCTGTCCACCAGCACGCCGAGCAGGTCCAGGGCCGTACCCGGCTCCGCGCACACCCGCTCGGCCGCCTCCACCGAGATCCCGCCGGGAAACACCGCGAGCCGCTCGGCGAACCGGCGTTCGTCACCGAGCAGGTCCCAGCTCCAGTCGACGACCGCGCGCAACGTCCGATGGCGGGGCAGCGCGGTACGGCTGCCACCGGTCAGCAGCCGGAACCTGTCGCCGAGACGCTCGGCCACCTGCGGCGCGGTCAGGGAACGCATCCGCGCCGCGGCCAGCTCGATCGCGAGAGGCAACCCGTCCAGCCGCCGGCAGATCTCCACCACGGCCGCGACGTTCTCCTCGGTGACCGCGAAGCCGGGCCGTACGGCGGCGGCCCGCTCGGCGAGCAGCCGCACCGCCGGGCTGGTCACCGCCTGCCGCACCGAGGCGTCCGGCTCGGGCAGCCCGAGCGGGGTGACCGGGCACAGCACCTCGCCGAGTATCCCGAGGGGTTCCCTGCTGGTGGCGAGGACCCGTAGCCCGGGGCAGCGCCCCAGCAGGTCTTCCGCCAGGTGGGCCACGGCCTCGACCAGGTGCTCGCAGTTGTCCAGCACGATCAGGGTCTCGGCGCGCGAGAGCGCCTCGACCAGGCGGCTCGTCGTGTCCCTGGGCACCCCCTGGGGATCGAGCACCCGGGTGCCGAGCGCGCCGAACACCGCCTGGGGCACGTCGGCCGTGTCGGTCACCGCCGCGAGTTCCACCAGCCAGGCACCACCGGGCCACCGCTCGGCGAGCCCTCCGGCGACGGTGGTCGCGAGCCGGGTCTTGCCCGCCCCGCCGGGACCGACCAGCGTGACCAGCCGCCCCTCCGCCAGCGACGCGCCGACCCGCCGCACCTCGGCCGTACGCCCGACGAAGCTGGTCAGCGCGGTCCGCAGGTTGCCCTTCTGCCGGCGGGCGGGCTCCGCCTCGCCCTCCTGGAGCAGCGCGAGGTGAATCTCCCGCAGCTCGGGCCCCGGGTCGGCCCCCAGCTCCTCCGCCAGACGGAGCCTGATCCTCTCGTAACCGGCCAGCGCCTCGGCCTGACGCCCCTGGGCGTGCAGCGCCCGCAGCAGCAGTCCCTGCAGCCGCTCTCTCAGCGGATGACGGGTCGCCGCCTCGGAGAGTTCGGCCACCAGGTGAGCGTGCCGCCCGGCCGCCAGGTCCGCCTCCGCCCGGTCCTCGATCGCGGCCAGCCGCGCCTCCTCCAGACCGGCCGCGTACGCCGTGGCGAAGGAGGCTCCGGCCGCGTCCGCCAGCGCGGGACCTCGCCAGAGCCCGAGCGCCTCACCGAGCAGGGATCCGGCGGCCTGCGCGTCCCCGCCGTTCAGCGCGCGCCTCCCCGCCCGCGCCAGCCGCTCGAACCGGTGCGCGTCGACGGCCTCGGGCGGCAGGTCGAGCCGGTAACCGCCGCGATCCGACAGCAGCACCGAGGCGTCCGGCAGGCTGCGGCGCAGCCTGGCGACGAGCGACCGTACCGCGTTCGCGCGGTCGGCGGGCTGCTCCTGGGGCCAGAGCGCGTCCGACAGCTCGTCGGCGGTGACGACCCGCCCCGCTCCCAGTGCCAGCCGGATCAGCAGCACGCGGAGCCGGACACCCCCGATCTCGACGCTCTCACCGGCCGCCGTCACCTCCAGCGGACCCAGGATGCCCACACGCATGGGGCCAACTGTGCCACGCCCCGGCACGACACGGCTCCTGCGTTTCCACGACGCCGCGCACGCCCACCGACCCGCACCTTTACTCTCCGTACCATCGAGATCACGATCTGTCGGCGATAATGGCACGATCGACGGCGCGAAGCCGCGAGCCCGGTCCTTTCACGACCGGGAGGCCGACGGCAACGGGAGTAGGGGGTTCACGGTGCGGACGCATTTCGATCCGGAGGAGGCCGAGGAGTTCGAGTCGGCGAAGGACCTGCTGGTCCGTCGCTGTCTCGCCTGGGCGGACGAGCGCGGCACGCGGGCCGACGAGGCGATGCTCGCCGCGGTCCTGGACGCGCGCCACCGCAGCCGTGACGGGCGGCTCGCCTACTGGGACACGCGACAGGTGCGGCGTTTCCTCCTGGAATGGATCCCCCGGCACCTCGCGGCCGAGCGCGAGACCCTCGCCTCCGCGCCGGAGAACCTGCTCACGCTCCTGCGCTACCTCACCGCGTCCGGCCTGCGCGACCCCCGGGGCGCCTCCCTCGCCGAGCTGGAGGCGGCCGTGGCCGAGGCGGAGGCGGAGTTTCCCGCGGCGCTCGCCGACCCGGCCCGGCAGGGTATCGGGAGACTCTGGGCGCAGACCGCCCTCGACAACGGCTTCGTCCTCGACGACGAAGAGGACATGGCCCGCTTCCAGCACGACGTCAGCAGCGGCCGGATACAGTTCGACGCCGACGTGGTCGAAGCGCTTCTCCAGGCCGAGTTCGGCGGCGCGGGACCCGACGACGACCGGGCCTTCTCCCAGTGCCCCATCGCCCTCCCCACCGCCGCCGAGCTCGCCGCCGACGCCGCGAGGAGCGAGATCGTACGGCAGCTGACCGCCCTGACCGGCTGGGTGGGGAAGGACGGGCGTCCTCTCACCAAGGCCGGAGACCTGCGGGCGGCCGACGCCCGCGAGCTGGCGGAGCTGCTGGACATCGGGGAGCCGGATCAGCGGGCACGCACGTCCGGCACCCGCGAAGCGACGGAGCCGCCGAACGCGCAGAAGCGCAATCCGGAGGCGCTGCCGGGCACCGGGGAACGGGATCCGGCGCGGCCGACGGACACCGGGGAGGGGGATCCGGCGCACCTGCCCGGCACCGGGGAACGGGATCAGTGGGCGCGCGGCTCCACGGAGACGCCCCGGTTGGACCTCCTGCTGGCCTGGGCGAAGAAGGCGGGCCTGGTGCGGGTGCTCAAGGGACGCCTGGTCCCGGTGGCCAAGGCCGCCCCGCTGCTGCGCGACCCGGAGGCGCTGTGGCGGCGCGCGTTCGAGGCGGTCTTCGAGCTGGGCGCCGCGATCTGCGCGCCCGCCTCCGGGAGGGTCGGCTTCTCGATGCTCGTCACGGCGTTCGACGAGCTGCTGCCCGACGTGCTGAACACGATGTACAGCCTGCCGGCCCCGATCCCCGTCGCCCGGCTGCAGGAGACCGTGTGGCTCGCCTGCCAGGAATACTTCCTGCTCGACTTCGCGGAGAACGGCTCCCGCCAGGACGTCTGGCGCCGACGGGTCGACGAGGATCTCCTGGTGGTGTTCGACGTCCTCTCCCGCCTCGGTGCCGTCGAGACGAGCCACGGCGTGCCCGACGAGCTGTACTCCAGCGACCTGCGTCCCGGCTTCGTCGAGGGGATCGGCGAGCTCACCCAGGACGACCTGCCGTTGCCGCCCGAGGCGTGCGCCCGGCTCCTGACGCGCCTCGCGGAGCCCGGCCCGCTGGTATCGCTAACGCCCCTGGGCACCCGAGCCGTCCGCGAGCGGCTGCTCGCCGACGGGCGGGACGCCCCGCTGATCGGGGAGCTGGCGGACGCCGAGGCGGGCGAGCTGCTGGGAGTGATCGCCCAGCACTACACCCAGGAGACGGCGGCCGCCGAGCTCGAAGGCTGGCTCGCGGCGCACGGAGGTGACATCGAGCCGCTCCTGGACGCCATCCGCGCCTGTCCCTTCCGCACCCGCGCCTCCGCCATGCTCTCCGCCCTGACCGAGTCGCTCCCCGACGGCCGGTCGATGCGGGCGAGTCTCCGGCACGACCCGGCGCTGGGATCCCTCGTCCTCACCGCCCTCCTGGAGGAGGGAGAGCTGGGCCCCGAGGATCTCACCGCCCGCGAGCACTCGCTGCTCCTCGCCGAGGGGATGATCATCCTGCTGGAGCTGGGCGGTCCCGAGGCCATCGTGGAGCAGCTCCGCGAGTCGGCGGGCAGGGACGCGCCGGAGTTCGTCGCGGAGGTGCTGGATTCCGGGCATCCCGCGCGGGAGGCGCTGGAGGAGTTGCGCGTGCTGGTGTACGAACCGATGCTGGCCAGGAGCGCCCGGCTGCGGCTCGTGCCCAGCCCGGCGCCCGGCTCACGGGGCCGTGCCAACGGCCGCGGCGGGAAACGCCGACGCTGACGTCTCCGCCGCCGCCACCGGTGACGGCCGGTCGCCGGAGGTCATGACCGGCCGCGCGTCCCCGACGGGGTCGCGACACGCGACCGGGGCCGGAGAGCCGCGCCTCCGCTGTGGAGCACCGTGTTCAGGGGATCGGCGCCACCGCTTCGGGGGCATCGCCCCTTCCACAACGCCAGAATTACGAAAATTAGGACTATCGCCGACAAAACATGATCGATAGCCTCCTTCGACACTTTGTGTGTCAGAAGGAGATATATCCGTGCAAGTACCTCGTGCCCTCATGCCGGCGATCCTCACCTCCGGATCGATCGGCATGGTCGGCGTCGCCCCCGCGGCGGCGGACCCCACCCCCGCGTCCTCCACCGCCGCGGTCGAGGACGAGCTCCTCGGCAAGCTCACGGCCATCCCCGGGCTGACCGTGGTCTCGGAGACCCGGCCGACCGGCTACCGGTTCTTCGTCGGTCGCGCGTCGGAGTCCCTCCCCCACGACGACATGCTCCCCACCCGCGGAAAGCGCTGACCCCCCATGCGTATCACCAGGCCACTCACCGCCCTCGCGGCCGTCTCGATGACCGCCGCCCTGCTCACCGTGCCCGCCGTACCCGCCGGCGCCACCTCCGACGGCGCCGTCGGCAGTGCCACCGTGGTGCCGCTCCAGGTCACCGGAGCCCCGGCCAAACGGTTCAACCTGATCATCATGGGTGACGGCTACACCGCGGGCGAGCAGTCCACGTTCGCCGCCGACACCGACCAGCAGCTCAACGTGATGTGGTCCATCGAGCCGTACAAGTCCTACCGCAACTACTTCAACGTCTACCGGGTGGACATCGTCTCCGGCGAGTCCGGCATCGGCTGCGACCCCGACCTGTCCGCGGGGAGGAAGAACACCCCGCTGAGCATGGCCTTCTGGGGCGGCTGCAACCCCTCCAGCGTCCAGCGGCTGATCACCATGAGCAACTCGGCCGCCAACACCTACGCCAACCTGGTGGCCGGGACCAGCAGCGCCAACCGGCAGATCCTGGCCCTGGGCAACAGCGGCACCTACGGCGGGGCGGGCGGCGCCTACGCCACCTCCTCCGGCCACAACTCGATGTCGGCCCTCATCGCGCCGCACGAGATCGGCCACTCGCTGGGCGGCCTGCAGGACGAGTACACCTACTACACACGCGGCGTGGAGGGCGGCGCCTACACCGGAGCCGAACCCAGCTCCGCGCACCACACCCTGCTCACCGAGCAGCAGATCGCCGACCAGCGCAGGAAGTGGTGGCGCTGGCTGGGCGAACCCAGCGAGGCCGGCGGCACCATCGGCCGCCACGAGGGCGGCCTGTACTTCGGCACAGGGGTCTGGCGGCCCAGCGAGCACTCCATCATGAGGACGCTCGGCTACTACTACGACCAGGTCAGCCGCGAGATCATGACCCAGAGGATCTCCGCCAAGACCGGCCTCATCCAGGACGGCACGCCGGCCACGTCGCCGGTCGGCGCCGACCGGGTGCTCTGGGTGGAGCCGCTGCACCCCAACAGCCACTCGCTGACCACCGTCTGGAGCGTCAACGGCACCGACCTGGCGGGCGATCGCACCACCCTCGACCTCCGCACGCTGAACCTGCCGGCCGGCACCCACACGGTCAAGGCGACCGTCACCGACCCGACCGACTTCGTACGAGACCCGGCCATCCGCTCCGGTGCCCTCACCGCCACCCGCACCTGGACGGTGGACACCACCGTGACCACCGTCCCCGCCGACGTCGGCCCCGGCCTGCTCTCCTCCACGCCCACCAACCAGGCGGTCGGTCACGACGAGGTCGTCTACGTCGAGACCACCCACCCCGACGACAACGTCCCGACCGTCACCTGGACGCTGGACGGCAGGCGGCTCGACGACAACGACGGGGACCTGGACCTGGGAGAGCTCACGCTCACCCCCGGCAACCACACCCTCACCGCCACCTCCGGCGGCGACAGCCGAACCTGGACCGTCGACAACACGCCGCCCACCACCGGCTACCGGCTCTCCGAACCCCTGGTCTCCTCCGGTGACACCTACGTCTACAACGGCCCCTTCACCATGAGGCTCACCGGCGACGACGACCAGGACGGGTACGTCGTCAGCGAGTCCCGGGTGGACGGCGACGGCTGGTTCAACTACTTCGGCTGGCCGACCTCCGCCGACCTGCCGTGGACGTTCAGCGAGAGCGGCACCGTCATCGACAGCCTCACCTTCGGCAAGCTGCCCCGGGGCAGGCACACCGTCGAGTACCGCTCGATCGACCCCAGCGGCAACTACGGTACGGCCGAGAACTTCACGGTCACCACCCTCGCGCCGCCGCCCGCCTGCACCACCACGGTCACCGGCACCAGGAACGGCACGCTCCCCGTCCGCTCCGGCGTCACCTGCCTGAACGACGCCCGGATCAACGGCGGGGTGACCGTCTCGGCGGGCGCGTCCCTGGTGGTGACCGGCGGCACGATCAACGGAGCGCTCACCGCGACCGGCGCCGCCGAGGTGCACCTGCTCAAGGCACAGGTCAACGGCGCGGTCTCGATCTCCGGCACCACCAACCGGCTGATCATCGCCGGCGCCGAGCTCAGGGGCGCGGCGGTGCTGAACGGCAACACCACCGCCGACGCGCTCGTGATGGCGGGCAGCAGCGTCCGCGGCGCGCTGGCCTGCACCGGCAACACGCCCGCGCCGTCCAACGCCGGGGTGGCCAACCAGATCACCGGCAGCGGCCAGTGCGCCGGCCTCGTCGACCCCCGCCCCAACCCCCGCGGCAAGACCTACGAGGCCGTGGTCTCCAGCACCATCCCCGAGAGGGGCATGTACGAGCACAACCACAACTGACCCACTCGACCGGCGGGGCGGCCCCACCAACGGGCCGAACGGGGCGGCCGAGCCGCCCCGACCCCACAACCGACACGTGTGAACGGCGGGACGTCCCCACAGGGGCGTCCCGCCTCCGTGTTCTCAGAGACCGTCCCGACCGCACGACCGCACGACCGGACACCGTCCACGGTCACCCCAGGCACCACCCCAGGCACCCGGGGCACTCCCGAAGTCTCGCTCACGTTCACCGCAGCACGAGCGTGCCGTCCGGTTCGAGGTCGACGCGTGACCCGAAGTTCCGGCCGACCCGGTCGAGAACCCCCCGCAGCCATTCGGAGTCCTCCTCCGAGGCGTGCTGGAGCCGCATCCGGCGGGCCCGCAGGGGCACCATCCGCAGACCGGTCAGGTGGCCCGAACCGGGCTCCACCGACGCGAAGTACAGCAGCCGCAGATCGTCCCGGTACTCCTCGTAGCCGGGGATGCCCTCGTAGTCGTCGACGAGGTCACCGCAGCCGTACAGGATGAGCCGATCCCGGTAGACCTCGACGGGCCGGGGATGGTGCGAAGAGTGCCCGTGCACCACGTCGATCCCGCCGTCGACCAGCCGGTGCGCGAAGCGCGTCTGCTTCCGAGGGACGTGGTAGCCCCAGTTGGAACCCCAGTGGATGGAGACCACCGCGACGTCACCGGGACGCCTGGCCCGCCGTACCCGGTCGGCCAGCTCGGCCGCGGCGGCCTCCGACAGCTCGGGCACGAAATCGACCCCGGCCCGGTCCGGCGCCGCCGCCCATTCCGGCGGGACACCGCTGGACTCCGTCCCGCAGGCGAAGACCAGGACCCGCCCTCCCCCCGCCACGGGAACGACCGCCGGTCGCCTCGCCTCGCCCACCTCCCGGCCGGCCCCCACCGACCGCAGCCCCGCCCCGGCGAGGACATCGAGCGTCTCCTCCAGCCCCCGTCGGCCGAAGTCCATGACGTGATTGTTCGCCAGCACGCAGGCATCGGGCCGGGCGACCGCCAGGCAGGGAAGGTTGGCCGGACTCATCCGGTAGTTCACGGCCTTCCCCGCCGCGAAGTCGTCGCTCCGGGTGACGCTCGTCTCCAGGTTCACCACCCGGACCTCCGGCGCGGCCTCCGCCAGCACCCGCAGGGCATCCCCCCACGGCCAGGAGAAGCCGACCGGCCAGGGAATCCGGCCGTTCGCCGCCTCCGCGAGATCAACGTAGGTCATGGCGTCCTGGACATGCTCCTCCCGCAGCGTCGGGTCACCCGGATGAGGAAGGATCTGATCGACGCCGCGGCCGAGCATGACGTCCCCACAGAGGAACAACGTCACCGGATCGGTACGCACACCTCCAGGCTAGGCGGCCCTCGTCCGCCGGTCACAGATGTACCGCCGACTCGCACACCGTTCCGGCGGAAAAGGACGGCCGGGACGTGCCAAGCCCCGCACCCGGCTCACGGGGCCGCCCCAGCGGCCGCGGCGGGAAACGCGGACACCGGCAAAGGCCCGCATGCGGATCACGGCACCGCCGGACCCAGCGGAAGCGTGTACTCGATCGAACGACGCTCGATCCCGAACCCGGCGCGGGTGTAGATGCCGAAGGCTCCGGTCGGATTGTCGGCGTCCACCCCCAGCCCGGCCTTGTCGTACCCCTGCGCGCGGAACTCGCGCAGCGCGTGCGCGAGCAGGGCGCTCGCCACCCCGCGGCCCCGCCACTCACGCAGGGTGCCGATGATCTGAATCCATGCCTCGCGGATCCCGGTCGCCTCGGTGTCGGCCTCGAAATAATGGGTGAGCAGCACACCCACGCTCTCTCCCGCCGCGTCCAGCGCGACGAAGGAGCTCTCCGGTCGGAACACCTTCACCCCGACGATGCTGTTCCGCCAGGACTCCGGCGTGTGCTGGACGCTCCCCCAGTGGTCGACGAACGAGCGGTTGCGCACCTGGAGGACCGCGTCCTCCAGATCATCCCGATAGGTGACGATCCGGAGCCCGTCCGGCGGCGAGACCTCCGGCAGCTCGGCCCCCAGGTCGAGGCTCATCCCGTAGAACCATCGGGCCGGCTTCATCCCGGCCCCGACGACCAACGCCCGCAGTCCCTCGTTGCGGCTGTCCACCTCGACATGGAGTTCGAGCGGCTGCCCGGGAAATCGGCGCTCGTGCAGCACCGGCGTGTTGCCGATCGCCCACTCCAGCAGGTGCCTGCCCAGCCCCCGGCGCCGGTACTCCGGACGCACCCCGCCCCACAGGCTCATCAGATGCACCGGTTGAGCCGTGGCCCGGCTCATGGTCATCCCGTACGCGACCAGCCGGCCGGACTCCCACGCCGCCAGCGTGCCCTCGACCGGATCGAGCAGCGGGTTGGCGAGCTCCTCGGCGAGGTCGTCCGCGTCGACCCTCCCCCCGACCTGATCGACCTCGTCGATCGCCGCCAGCAACTCCGCCCACGCCTCAAGGTCGTCTTTGGTCAGCGGAGCCCACTCGAAGGTCATGACCACCGAGCGTAGAAGCGGGCCGCTTTCCCCGGCCACCCGTTTTCCCTCCGTCTGAGATGCGCCGCGCAGCGCGCGCGGTATAGCCCGCCGGGTGGCGCCCGTACGGGGCGGGCGTGTCGGGTCGTCGTGGCGAATCGTGGCGGAGAGCAGGAGGATGATCTCCATGCCTGGGATGAGGGTGGCCGGCCTCGATGGGTACAGACGTGGCTGTGTCTCAGCGTGAAATCACCCAGGCGGGTGTCCATGTCTCGGCGGTGTCGTGGCCGGCTGTGGTGGCGGCGAAGTGGGCGCGGAGGGCGGCCAGTGCCGGGTGGGGGTTGGTGTGGTGCCACAGGAGGGAGTGCGGGTAGACGGGCGTCGGGTCGGTTACCGGGATACGGCGCAGGCCGTGGCCGGTGGGCCAGACCAGGCGGGTGTGTTCGCCCATGAAGGTGGCCAGGGCCGGGGTGTCGGCGATGGTGTCGAGGAGCGCGTCGGAGCCGAAGTTGGGTCCGGTCGCCTCGATGGTGAGGCCGAACTCGGCGACGAGGTCGTCGTAGTAGGCGGCCCACTCGGTCCCGGGGACGATGCCGGGCATCCAGATCCGGTGCCCGGCGAGCTGGGCGACGGTCACCGACCGGGCGTCGGCCAGTGCGTGGGCGGGCCCGGTGAGGAGCTGGAGCGGCTCGTCGAGCACCCGGACGGACTCGATGCCCGCGGGGAGAGGCCGGCCGGGCATGGCGACGGCGCGGAAGGACGCGTCGATCGCCCCGGAGGCGAGGGCGGCGACGGCCGCCTCGACATCGGACAGCATCACCACGTCGAGCTCGATCTCGGGATGCGCGCGGTGGAAGGCCCGCATCAGGCCTGAAGCCGCGACGCGCGAGGCGATCACGTCGACGCGCAGCGGACGGCTGCCGGGGCGTACGGAGGCGACCGCGCGCTCGGTGACGCGCAGCAGCTCCCGGGCGTGGGGCAGGAACGCCTGCCCGTCGATGGTGAGCCGGGCTCCGCGCGCGGTGCGGGTGAACAGCCGCACCGCGAGGTCCTTCTCCAGCCCGGCGACGCGCTTGGAGACGGCCTGCTGGGTGATCGACAGATCCGCGGCGGCGTCCTGGAACCGGCCGGTGTCCACGACGGCGACGAACGTGCGCACGGCATCGAAATCCAACACCCGGCTGACCATATCCAACAACCGGCTGTTGTGCGGTTCCGGCCATACGGTTGTTTGACCTGCCCTCCTGCTCCCCGCTTTGATCCCACGAGTCAACAGATGGTTGCCCTCAAGAGATGGTGAGGCGCACGGTGGGAAGGTCGCCCGGTCGGCGGTTCGGATGGTTCTGGGCCGCGTACGCGGCAAGCACGTTCGGTACATGGCTCGCGTTCGACGCGTTCGCCCTGATCGCGATTCTCGCCCTGGACGCGGGGCCTACCGAGGTGTCGGCACTGGCCGCGGCGGGACTCGCGGTCGGGGCGGTGGTCGCGGTGCCGCTCGGGCCGTGGGTGGAGTTCCGGCGCAAACGGCCGGTGATGATCGCGATGGACCTGATCCGGTGCGCGGCGCTGATGAGCGTTCCCACCGCCTACCTCCTCGACCGGCTGAGCCTCGCCCAACTCCTGGTCGTGGCCGTCGTCGTCGGTGCCGCCGACATCGCCTTCACCGCCGCGAGCGGAGCGTGTCTGAAGGCGCTCGTCCGCCCCGAGGACCTGCTCGTCGCGAACGGGCGACTGGAGGCGACGACCTGGACCGCCACCGCGCTCGGGCCACCGCTCGGTACCGCCGCGATCGGGCTGGTGGGCCCGGTGGCGAGCGTCGCGGCCAACGCGGTCAGCTTCCTGCTGTCGGCCGCCGGGATCCGCGCCATCGGCGGACGGGAGCCACGCCCCGCGCGAACCACCACCTCCTCCCGCCCCCGAGCCGGCGACCTGCTGGAAGGATGGCGCCACATCCTCGCCGACCCGGCGCTGCGCCCGTTGTTCTTCAACACCGTCCTGGTCAACGGCCTGATCATGGCGGCCTCACCGCTGCTCGCCGTCCTCATGCTCGGCGACCTCGCCTTCACCCCCTGGCAGTACGGCCTCGCCTTCGGCGTCCCCTGCGTCGGCGGCCTCATCGGCTCACGACTGGCCCGCCCGCTCCTCGCCCGGTTCGGACACCACAGGGTCATGCTCACCGCCGGGACGCTGCGCGCGTGCTGGCCGCTGGGACTGGCCTTCGTCCACCCCGGCCCCACCGGACTCCTCCTCGTCGTCACCGTCGAACTCGGGCTGATCACCTGCATGGGCGTGTTCAACCCGGTCTTCGCCACCTACCGGCTCCAGCAACTCCCGCCGGATCTGGTCGCCCGCACCCTGGCCGCCTGGTCGATCACGAGTAAGGCCACCATCGCGGCCATGACCGGCGCGTGGGGCCTGCTGGCCGGCTTCACCGGCCCCCGCACCGCGATCGCGATCGCCGGACTCCTCCTCCTGACGACCTCGCTCCTGCTGCCCAGAAACGACCGCACACCCCAACTCAACGACGCCGCCCAGACTCCCCAGAAAAGGCGGACACTCGCATGAGCACCATCCCCGCGCTCGACCCCGCACGCACCGCCCTGCTCGTCATGGACTACCAGCGCTGCTCCCGGAGAGCGAGAGCGAAGCCCTGTTGGGACGCATGGAAAAGGCCATCGCCGCCGTTCGTACCGGCGGCGGCAACCTCCGCCGGAGGAGGGCCGGATAGGGTGCCGCTGTGGATCTGGACGTCATCCGGCGCGGCATCGACGCGCTCCGCGAGTACGACACGGACCTCGACCTCTTCGGCGCCCGCGAGCACCGCTACCGGTTCCAGCCACCGCTCGACGAAGCCACACTGGAGGACGTCGAGACGCGGATCGGGGTCCGCTTCCCCGCCGACTACCGCACGTTCCTGACCCGGCTCGGCAACGGCGGCGCCGGCCCGTACTACGGGGTCCACGGGGTGCGGCCGGACGCCTCCTGGACGCGGTTCGGCCCGTTCCCCTTCACCGAGGAGTGGGAGCCGCCCACGGACGACGAGGGCTACGACGAGGCCATGAAAGCCGCCTTCGAGGGACTGCTGCCGGTCTCCGAGCACGGCTGCGGCTACCGCTCCCACCTCGTCGTCAACGGCCCCGCGGCGGGCCAGGTCTGGGGCGACTGGACATGCGTCGGCGAGGCACTCGCCCCGCAGGCCGAGTCGTTCGGCGCGTGGTACCACGACTGGCTGGAGGCTTCGCTGCGCGAGGTGCTGAGCGAGCGGATCGAGGCCACCGTACGCGACGAGACCGGCTGGAGCGTCGACCGGCGGTTGCTCGGCCTCCTCCCGCCACCGCTCGTCGGCGGTGACGAGAGGCCGGAGGTGCAGGTCCCGCGACTGGTCCGCCGCGCCTACCTCGCCCTCTACGAACGCCGCACCGACGACGCCCGCGACCTCCTCGCCGAGGCCCACGCGGTCGGTGCCGAGGGCGACCACGAAGCGACGCGCCTCGCGCTCGCGCGGGCCGTGCTCCTGCGCGAGGAAGGCAGGATCACCGACGCCCTGACCACCGTGGAACACACGATCTCGCGAAACGGCTGGTGGTACGACAGGGCGTGGCTGCACCGCCTGCGCGTCGAGCTGCTGCTGACGCAGAATCGGCTGGACGACGCGCACGCGGCGACCGAGGAGCACATCGCGCGCTGTCCCAACGACGACTTCGGCTACGTACGCCGCGCCCTCCTTCGGGTGCTGACCGACTCCCCCTCGGCCGCCGAGGAGGTCCTGCGCGCCGACGCACCCCTCGGAAACGGAATCCGATCGGCGGGCCACCCACGTCCCGCCGACCGCACCCCCGTCGCGCTACGGCTCCGCGCCCGACGCCTGGCCTGGGAGTGCCGCCGCTGGGGACACGCCGCTGACGCACCCCGCTTCGACGCGATCGCCGCTCACTGAGCGGGGGACTGAAGACCCGACCCGGCCGTGCAATCCCGGCCCGGAGCCGAACTGTGCCGGGCCGTCGTGCCGCACAGCTACGTGAGCCCACCGTCCCTGTGACGCTCGTCGGTGAAACCGAGGGCGACGACCCGCCCCAAGTTCGAAACCGCCGTCACCGATAGTGACGATCTACGGGATGACGACGTCCGCGACAATCACCACCCCCTCAATCACTCTTCGCTTTCGGATGACGACTCACTGAAATGTCGTAGCGGCCCGGCACACTGACGTCCGACACGGGAGGTGGAGCCATGGCACAGGGCCTGGGCAGGAACACGGTCCGGCAGACGCTCGGGCTCAGCGTCTGGGAGATCGAACTCGCGGCCACGACAGGCCTGCTCCGGCGCCTTCCCGACCGGACTTTCGACCCCGTCTCCGTCAGGGCGGCCGAAGCCGACATCGAGCACTTCCGGCAACTACTCGCCGCGGAGCGCCGCTGCACCGTCACCGAGGCGTCGGCCAGGCTCGGTGTCTCGTCCGACCGCTTCAAACGGATCATCGCCGCTACCGGTCTGGCACCGGTGGCCACCGAGGAGATCAGGAAGTACGGCAGGATCCTCACCGTCCGCTACTACCGCGCCGCAGACGTGGACGCTCTGGCCGACCACGTCCACGCGGACACCGAGCTACGCGCCGCCGCGCGGGCGGTCTCCCGCTCCGAGGCCGCGAGAAAGGCCGTGCAGACCCGCAAGCTGAACCTCGAACGCGCCGTCGCGGCCCGCGCGGAGATAGAGACGATCAAACCCGCCTTCGACGCGGACTGTGTGCGGGTCCTCCTGTGGACCGCCGCGCTGATGACCGCCGTCGACATCTGGCCGGGGCCGCTCAGCCCCATTCGTCGCATGGCGGACCCCCGCATCCCACCGCTCGCCGAGATCCTGCGCGACGCCCGCCTCTCTCGCACCGACCTGGAGGCGATGCTCGCCGAATTCACCCCGAGATCAGCGGAGCTCGTACCCCTCCTGGTCTCCCCCAAGGACGCGGAACGGGAGTTGGGCGTGCCCGTTGAGATGATCCCGGCCGAACTGCCCCGGTTCGGCGACCACCTGCTCGCCCCCCTCCTCCGCGAGGCGGTCTCCTCACCCCCTCCCTGGCTACTACGGGCACGGGCGGAGGTGGAGTTACGACGAGCCGTCCAGGCGGAGGAGCGGCGTGCCGTCGAAGAAGCCTCCCGGCAGCGCCGAGCCGAGCGAGCCGCCGTCGACCAGGCCGCCCGAGTGGCCTCCCGGCTGTCCGACGAGTCCGTGGCCGAACTGTTCGGCATACCCCCCGACGTGATCCGGCGGCTCCGCCCGGCAAGCGGCCGTTGGACGGCCGATCATGTCGCGAGGCTGCTCAGGAAAACCCCGCCGTGGCTGCACGATGAGTCCGCCGCCCGAGCGGAGGCCGACCGCCGTCATCACCGCGAGGCCGACCGCCGCCGTCACCGCGCCGAACGGAAGGCCTCCCGGCGGCTCTCCTGGCGCGTTCTCTGGGCCGAGGCACTCGGTGTCCCCCTCGACCGGGTCCCCGGTTCGGTCGGCCGTCCCACCCGCGCGGCGATCGAAGCCGCCAGACGAGAGCCACCCCGCTGGGCACGCGAGACACCACCCGACTGAAACCTCCGTTCTCATGAGCCGCCGTAGCCTCCCGAAGCGATCGAGAACCATCGCCGAACCCGGCTCCATGGTCGAGCCCTACCTCCGGGAAGTCGGCTGCCCCGAGTCCCCCGGGGCCGTGCACTCCGGATCCTGGGTCGTCGAACCCGAACACCACGAACGAACCTGCCTGGAGACCTACCTCTTCCTCGCCGGACGCATGAGCGGCCGGTTCATCGACCACCAATGGCTCGCCGAGGACAGAACCCTCTACGCCATCCCGCTCAGCGGGTAACGACGCTCTCGCCGATGCCGCACATCGACATCAGGGTTCAACTCGACGGTTCTGTGCCAAGCGGGTATCTGCCCTTTCACGGCGAGGACTGGAAAACGATCATGCGTCGGCGGGCCGGTGAAGATGACTCTTCTTGTGGCTTTTGCCGGCCGATGCTCGGGTCAGCTCTCCGGGTGCACCATGAGAAGGACGGCGCGATTGTGCACGGCGTGACCTAGGTACAGGTGCGAGCGAGCGGCATCGAACCGGATCGAATCGCCTTCGGCCAGATCGGTGGGGGAATCGGCGGGGCCGACGGTGACGCGCCCGTGGGTGAGCACGAGGCATTCCTCGACACCGGGCAGGTGAGCCTCGGAGTGCTGGGTGCTCTGCGCGATGGCGATGTCGTAGACCTCCACGGTGCCGCGCAGCCTGATGCGGTGGAGAAGGCGCGCGCTGACCGCGTCGCCCTCCACCTGCGGTCGCCTGTCACCGACGCGTACCACCTCAACCGTCGAGGCGGGCGTTTCCAGCAACTCACCGAGGGACACCTTCAGCTCGGTGGCCAAGGCCCACAGGGTGCTCAGGGTCGGGTTGCCCTGGCCCTGTTCGATGCCGTGCAGCGTGGTCTTGCTGATGCCGCTGGCGGACGCCAGGTCGGCCAGCGACATCCCGGTCGCCGTGCGCAGCCGGTGCACGTTCTGCCCCACCACGTGCGCGAGATCCATGCGTATCAGCATAGTGGTATATCTGTACCGGCAAAGTGGTCGAGGTTGGAGGCGACATGACGGTGACGCGGCTGCGTGACATCCCGGGCATCGGTGTGGACACCGTTGGTGACGCGGCCGATGCCGCAGGCGACCCGGAGTTCTTGCGACTGGAGAATCTCGACACCGACCTGCGTCCGCCCGCCGTTGCCATCGCCGCCACGCATGCCGCCGTCGACGACGACGCGGCCAACAGCTATCTGCCGTTCCAGGGGCATCGCTCCCTTCGTACGGCTGCCGCAGCGCACGTCGGGCGCATCTCAGGGCGCCGCTATGACGCCGACACCGAGTGCGTCAGCGTGGCCGGCGGGCTCAACGGCATCCTCAACACGCTGCTCGCAACCGTGGAACCCGGGCAGGAGGTCGTGCTGTGCGACCCCATCTACGCCGGCCTGGTCAATCGGATCCGGCTCGCCGGCGGCATCCCCCGCTTCGTCCCCGCACAGCCCACCGCGGACGGCTGGACCATCGACGCCGAACGACTCGCCGACGCCGTCGGCCCCAACACGGCGGCGGTCCTGATGATGGGACCGGCGATGCCGACCGGCCTCGTCCTGGACGACCACCACTGGTCCGCCCTCGCTGACGCCTGCGAACGCCACAACGCTTGGTTGATCTACGACGCGGCCATGGAACGCATCCGCTTCGACGGCCGCCCGCCCAGCCACCCGGCAGCCCACGAGGGCCTGGTACAGCGCACCATCACCGTCGGTTCGGCCTCCAAGGAGCTGCGGCTCATCGGCTGGCGCGTCGGGTGGGTCGTCGGCCCCGCCCCCATCATGGCCGACATCCGCCTCGTCGGCTTGACCAACGTCGTCTGCCAGGTCGGCCTGGCCCAGGAAGCCGTGGCCGCCGCACTGGACGCACCCGACGCCGACGCCGATGTCGCCGCCGCCACCGCCGAATGGCAACGGCGCTGCGAGACGGTCCTGGACCAGCTCGCCGCCTACCCTGTCATCCGGCCGCACGGCGGCTGGTCACTCCTCATCGACACCAGACCCCTGGAGCTGACCGCCCTCGAACTGTCCCAGCGCCTGTTCGACCGGGCGAAGGTCGCAGCCACCCCCATGGACGGCTGGGGCCCCAGCGGAAGGCACTACCTGCGGATCGTGTTCGCCAACGAACCCGTCGAACGCCTCACCGACCTCGGCGATCGATTCCGCCTGGCCATCCGATGACAGACCGGAAGGCACCCCCGCAAGCAGGGCTTATCGTGATCAGTGACACGCTGCCGGAGCAGGCCGGATGACCTTGGCGGTCATCGGAATCGGCCTGGACGGCTCCGGTTATGACATCGACGCGCTGTTCCTCGTCGAGGACGGCCATTCTCGCCGCCCGATCGGCCGAACCACCGGAATTGGTTATGCCGGTCTCCGCCAGGTCCGGCCAGAGCCCCGATAGGGCCGACCTTCATCCTCCCCTGAGAGCAGAAGGCCGGCTCGGTGACACTCTCAGCCAAGGTAGAGCCGTTCGAGGAAGGCACCCCGCTCAGCCCGCTTGACCTCCGCGACCTTCTCGATGTCCGCCCACTCGTGCCCGTGCACCTTCGCGATGGCCCGCAGCACTTCGAGCACGTCGGCGATCTCTTCCGCCACCTCGCACATCGGTGCCTCGCGCAGCTCCGCCGCCTCCTCGAACAGCTTCTCCAGCAGCGCCGCGCGGTAGTCGTCCTCCCCGAGCACGGTCACCACCGGCTCCCTGCCGTGCTCCCGAATGATCTCCGGAATCCTGTCCCGCACGAGTTTCCCCACCTCAGAGCACTCCTTCGCGCACCTACGGCTTCCTTCGGAAAACCCAGAGACTACCGATCTCCTCCGTCGTGCGCGTTTCCCGGCACGAGCGGTGAAAATGGCGTGTATTTCGGCAAATACACACCAAGGGTGGCGGTCGTCATATGGGGCTGGATCTGTCTCATTGGGAACAGAGCGCGCGGTCCTCGTGGCGGATGGCCGTACTGATAGGGGCGAACAGCCGTACCTACAAGTTCGCCCTCGGCTCCGCGCTCCTGGAGGCCGCCGCCGAAGACCGGTCGGAGATCCTGCTCCGTGACCTGGCGGTGCCGTACGCGATGGAGTTGGTACGACATCTCGGCCAGGCCCCGCAAGGACCCGAGAAGAGCGCACGGGGAGAGAAGGACTTCCTCTCGGTGGCCGAGCGAGAAGCCGCAGAGTCGCTCAGACTCGGGAGTCCCACCGAAGAACTACTGGCGGCGGCCATCAAGTCCATGCCCGAGATGGTGATGCAGAAGTTCCACAACCTGCGTGGCGAAGGAGCGGAGATACCGCATCGCTTCTACGAGATGACCGGCCGCTCCCACGAACGGGTCGTCCGGCTGAGCAAGGAACTCCGCGACATCGCCCAATCGGAGCAGGCCCCGACCCTGCGGGGCGAGTTGTCAGCCCGCTGGAGCATCGTGGAGACGTCCTTCGCCACCGGGATCGGTCAGAGCCTGATCCGTGAGGGTGTCGCCGTGGACCTGACCACCCTGCAGATCACCGACCGGCAGCGCCGCCGATCGGTCGCCGGCGTCGCGGACGCGGTCATCGGCTTCCAACGCGGCCTCTGCCTGATCTGCGCGTACCCCATCGCGTTGGGCATCGACGACATCGCCGTCGACCATGTGTTCCCCTTCTCGTTCAGGAGGCTCCTTCCCCCCGGCGGCAGAGGGACGGTACCTGACCTGGACGCGATCTGGAACCTCGCTCCCACCCACGCGGGGTGCAACGGCCGCAAGAGCAACCGAACCCCCACGGAACAGGAGATGTTCAGACTCGCGCAGCGGAACGCGGCCATCATGCAGTCACCCCACCCACTCAGAAAGACCTTGGAGCTGACCTTGAAGCGCAGCGGATACAAGACCCCCGGGCCAGGCGAGTGGTTCACGTTCATTCGGCAGGTACGCGACCTTTTTTGACGCACTGCCTTCCATGGAGCCGGGACCGGCGGCGTGAGTCCTGGTCATCACCGCCGGTCCCGGGATCAGGAGGGCAGGTGGTGGTCGGGGAAGGCCGGTGCCCACGGTTGCGTGGGAAGGTGGGCACCGGCCTTCGGGGACGGTCCGTCGTCCTGCACGGGGGAACTCGGACGCGGACCGGTCTTGGTGGGCAGCGCGAACCCGACGGCCTTGCCGGGAGTACCGGTGGCACGCATCCGGGTCACGTACGCCCGGCAGCGGCCCTTGGACAGGGCGTGCACCAGCAGCAGCCCTCGGCCGCGCTCGGCGAGCAGCCCCACATCGGGTTCCTCACCGCAGGCATTCAACCGATCGAGGATGGCGAGGATACCGTCGAGGTCCCGGTCCGCGTCGATGACCTCGCACCAGGACGGCTCACCGTCCACGAAGACGACCCTCAGCTCGAAGGGCTGCCAGCCGTGCTCCTCCGCGTTGGCGGCCAGTTCGGCGACGGCGCTCTCGGCATCGCTGAGCTCTTCGCCGTCGAAACCCGCGTCCTGGAGCACCTGCCTGACAACAGCTCGGGCCCGATGGGCCGCGGAGCCCGGCCGCAGGGTCTTCACCAGCACGCGGTAGTCGTGGAGCCTGGTCGAGGGTGCCACGCCGTACCTCCCGGGTCTCGTCGACGGGCCGATGCCGCCCCGCCTTTCCGTCACCCAGTGGACCAGCAGCGCAACGCAGAGTGACAATGTTTGCGATGTGAAGGTCGTGAACCTCCCGGCCATCCCGTGAAGGTCGTGAAGGTTCGCCGTTCTGAACCACGGGGGCATTCACACCACGTAGTCATCGGGCTACCGTTCGCCTGAGACAGGGAGGCCCGGATGACGCACACGCCCACGGCGCTGGCCGAGATCCTGCAACGTGCCGAGATGAACCCGCGCCAGCTCGCCGCCGCGATCAACTCCTGGCTGCAAGGACGTGGCCTTGGCAACCGGCGTATCGATCCCACCGCCCCTTATGCCTGGGTTCGGCACGGCTACAAGCCCTACGACCCCATCCCCTCAGTGGCGGCCATCGTGCTCTCCGAACACCTCGGCCACACGATCCGGGTCGAACAGCTCTGGCCGTCCCGGCAGCCCTCACCTCTGCCCGCCGTCTCCGCTCTCGGTCCCTCGGCGAACGTCGAGGACATCCTCCAGTCGCTCAACGACCTGACGAGTCTCAGCACTGGGAAACACACCGATGTCGCCGCCGCCTCCGGACCCGACCTCGCTGCCGCCGTACTCGACGGTCTGCACGCGACCGTGTCACAGCCCCACCGGAACGCAGGTCGCGACCGCGTCCTGCCATCCCAGGTACGACTGATCGGCGCGCACGTCGAAGCACTGCGCAAGCTCGACGACCAGCACGGCGGCGGCGCACTCAGCCTGCGCTACATCACCAGCGAGCTGCGCAACGTCCTGGATCTGGTCCAGTGCGCCGATTACGAGCCCGCAGTCGGGCACCAGCTCCTGACCATTGTCGCCGACCTCGCCCAGCTCGTCGGCTGGGTCCACTTCGACGCCCAACGCTCCGGCGCCGCCGAACGTTATCTACTGCTCAGCGAACGTGTCGCCCGAGGGCTGGGTGATCTGGGCCGGGCCGCGAACGCCATCGGCATGCTCGCCTACATCTCCGCCTTCGCCGGCCACGGCCAGGAAGCCGTCCACATCGCCTCGGCGGCCGAGCGCTGCTGCCCGGCTGACCCCGTCACGCGAGCCCGGGTCATCGGCCGCGTCGCCACCACCGCAGCCGCCGTCGGAGACCTCTCCGCATTCCGCCAGGCTTCAGAGAAGGCCAGGGAGGTGCTGGATTCAGCCGATATCGCCCCGGCCTACCTCTATTACCTGGAGCCCGAGCAACTGGCCGCTGAGACCGGACAGGCCCTCGTCGTCCTGGGCGAGCAGATGACCGTCTACCGCAAACCCCTGCTCAACGAGGCCATCGGTCTGCTCTCCCCGATCTCCACAGTCGGTGCCCGTCCCGACTACCCGCGCTCCGCCCTTTTGCACTGCACCTTCCTCACCCACGCCCACCTACTGCGCGGGGACGTGGAAGCGGCGGTCGACGCGGGCCAGGCCGCGCTCACTCGACTCGACGAGGTCCAGTCGATCCGCGTACTCACCTACCTACGCCGCCTGCGCCCAGCCTTCGCCCGTCGCAGCCGCTCCCCGGCAGTCGCTTCATTCCTCCCCCATCTCGACACCGCTCTGGCCCAGACATGATCGCCACCCGTTTCCTCATCCGGCCCCGTCCCTACGATCACCCAGACGCCACCCACCTGGTCCGCGCGCTCTTCGACGACCAACAACAGCGTTACGGCTACGCCGACCCCTTCGAAGCCGACCCTGCCTCCTACGCCCCGCCCCACGGCCTGTTCCTCGTCGGCTATCTCAACACCGTCCCGGTGACCTGCGGCGGCTACCGCACCTTCGACGAACCCACCCACACCATCGAGATCAAGAAGATGTACACCGTTCCACGCCTCCGCGGCCTGGGCCTGGGCGAACGCATCCTGACCGCCCTCGAACACTACGCCGCACAGAGTGGGGCACAGCGCTCCATCCTGGAAACCGGCGTACGCAACACCGCAGCTCTCGCCCTCTACACCGGTATCGGCTACCAACCCGCCGCCCGCTACGTCGATGGCCGCGATCCCGCCATCAATCGAGCATTCACCAAAACACTCACAAGTCCCACCCTCTGATCGGTCCAGCTTCTACCAGCGCGTTATTCAGTAGCGCCAGCCCGCTTCGGCCGCCAGGGCACAGCCGGTGAGGTTGGCGCCCGTACGAATCTCACGAAGGCGCTGCCCGAGAGCTTCGGCGGCCTGCCTGGCGGGGCTGAGTGAGCCCCGCCCGGAAGTTCGTCGGGGGTCAGTAGTTGAGGTAGAGATCGCAGGCGCGGTCGAGGGCTTCTTCGGCGGTGCCGACGGGTAGCCCGGTCGGCACGCCCCTGCGACCCTGGTGAATTTCCAGGCGCACGACATGGCCGGAAGCCGCCTCACGCTCGGACTCCTGCACGGCCGTCAACGTACCGTCTAAAACGCATTGACCGGTAGCATGCAAACGTCTAAATTCATGCTCAACAGGGCATTCCCACGATATGACATGAAAAAAGCTACCTTCATCATCTCGAACGATGGTGAACCAGTGAGGAGACCGCGTGCAAGAACGCTTCGGAAGCAGGTCGGCGATCGTCGCACTGACCGCTCTGACCCTGGCCGTGTTCATCTACGTGACCACCGAGTCGCTGCCCATCGGCCTGCTCTCCCTGATCGCCCAGGATCTCGGCACCAGCCCGTCAGCGGTCGGGCTCCTGGTCACCGGATACGGCCTGATCATCGTGCTGGTGTCCCTGCCGCTCACGCGACTGACTCGCCGGCTGCCCCGGCGGCGACTGCTGTGCGTTTTGTTGGGCATCTTCGTCGTGGCGACCTGCCTGTCGGCCATGGCGGGGAACTACTGGCTGCTCATGGGCGCCCGGATGGTGACAGCGTTGAGCCAGGCGTTGTTCTGGGCCATCGTGACGCCCGCCGCCGCCGGCCTCTTCCGGGCAGAGGTGCGCGGCCGGGCCCTGTCCATCCTGTACGCCGGTGCCTCCAGCGCCGCGCTGACCGGCATCCCGGCGGGCACGTGGCTTGGCCAGCAGACCAACTGGCGGGTGGCGTTCCTCGCGCTCAGCGGCCTGGCCCTGCTCGTCCTCGCCACGATCGCGGCCGTCCTGCCCGACACGCCCGCCGGGCAGGGCGCGGCGGACCGGGGCAGCGCGCCCGACCGCGGCCGGTACCTGTCGATCGTGGCCACCACGGCGGTCGCGGTCACCGGCGCGTTCACGGCGTTCACCTACATCAGCCCGTTCCTGAGCGACGTCAGTGGCTTCACAGAGTCATCGATCGGCCCGCTTCTGCTGGTACGCGGGATCGCGGGCCTGACCGGAGTGCTCATGGTGGGCTACCTCGTCGACCGCCATGGCTGGAGCACCATGACGGGGCTCATAGGCCTACAGACGTTGGCGCTCGCCGGGCAGTACGCGTTCGGCGCCTCCCCGGTCGGGGCCGTCATCGCGATATCCCTGTCCGGCTTCACTCTCGCAGGCCTGACCGCCGTACTGGGATCGCGGGTGCTCGTGTACGCGCCGGGCGAGTCGGTCATGGCGAGCGCCGCTACCTCCATGGCGTTCAATGTGGGAATTACCGCGGGCGCGTTCCTCGGCAGCGTGCTCCTGCCCGGTCCGGGCGTGCGCAGCACGGCACTGGCCGGGGCGCTGCTCAGCCTGGCGGCGTTCGCCATCGTTCTGGCCGAGCCGTTCCTATCCAGCCGACGGAAGGGCGCACCGGCCATGGCCGCCGCCCCTCTGCCCGAGGGCGCCCGAGTCACGTGATCCGATACTCAACCCACCAAACCGTGCAACCTTCTTTCCTGTCTTGAGTGGTAGCATCAAGGGCATGATGCTCGACGTGGGACACCTTCCCCTGGTCGGCGGGCACCCCGCGCTCGATCTGGTCAACACGCTCGAACGAGGGGTACCGCTCGACGGCGGGCCGCCCCACGACTATCTGTCCGACGCCCCCGCATTGCTGCGCTGGGCGGCCAGGGCAGGCCTGATCAGCGACGCGGAGCGCGATCGGGCCGACCAGGCGTGGCACGACGATCCCGCGTCGGCGCAGGCGGGGCTGGCCACCGTACGCGACATCCGGGAAGGGCTGCATCTCGTGGTGCTCGCAACGATCCGGCCTGCCGACGGCGGGCCGGCGGACGACGCGGGCGAGGGGGATCCGATCGCGGCCGGGGCCGCGCTGATCGTGCTGCACGAGCGATGGGCCGGGGCGGCTGCCAGAGCCGCGCTGGTGCTCGACAGAGGCGACCCGCCGCAGGTGCGGCTCACCTACGGCACGATACCCGCCATGCTGATACCCGACCGGGTCGCCGAGGCCGCACTCGACGTCCTGCGGACGGCCGACCTGCCCCGGGTACGCCGCTGCCCCATACGCGAGGGCGGCTGCGGATGGCTGTTCCTCGACCAGAGCCGCAACGGCTCACGCCGCTGGTGCCGCATGGCCGACTGCGGCAACACGGCCAAGGCCCGGCGGCTCACCGAGCGTCGCCGCGCCGCCCGGGGCGGCCCCCCGTAGGACTCGTACGCGATCAACGGTCGACGCCGCCCCCAGGCAATGGGTCACCTCGCCGCTCGCGCCCGGCTGGAATGTTATCGGCGGCTTGGTGCGACCCTGCCTACCGATGGCGTCCCCGCCCTCGCCCCGCCGGGAAGAATCTCGGCTCAGCTCTGCTTGGCGATGTTCTGCCGGTGGTAGTCGAGGTGATCCTGGCTGATCTCGTGGTTCTGGACGACTCGGAGACGGCCGAGCGAGGCGCCGGACACCGTGTCCTTCGCCGTGAGGTCCGCCTGGATGGTGATCATTCCTCGGTCCAGCAGGACGTGGTGGTTAGGGCAGAGGCAGAGCAGGTTGCCGGGTTCGTCGGGGCCGTTGTGCGGCTTTCCGAGCGGGCGGATGTGGGCGCCCTCGGCGTAGAAGCCCCGGTGGAGGGTGAGCCGGTCGCCGCAGATCTGGCAGTGGAAGTCGTGCGCGCCCTTGATCTGCTCGGAAAGCAGGGAGTCGCGGATGATGCGCTCCACGATCATCTCGCGACGACTGGCCGGGGAGGACACCGCGTCGAGTCCGACCCGCGCGAGAAGCCTGTTGTGGTCGACGCCGTGGAAGTACGCGCCAAGCAGCCTCACGACGATCTGGGCACGAACGTCCTCCCGATCGGTGACGATCTCGTACGCCCACGGCAGCAGGCCGCTGTCCGGCTGGTGCTCTTTCATCCACTGCTGCGCGTGCCGACCACTGGCAGCCGGCATGTCGGCGTGGCCGGGCAGATCCCAGAGACCGTGGTGGTAAAGCCACAGCACGGGGAACTCCGGGTTGGGTCGGTCCTCTTCCAGACCGAACTCCTCGATGAGTCGCCCGAGTTCGCGGTAGGTGCTCTCCCACCGCCGCAGACGTGGCTTCCCCTGCGCCGCGCGGCCGATCGCCCAGAGCAGGGTCAATGGCTGGTGTCGTTTCCGCGCACCAGATGTGGGAGAAACAGCGGGCTTGAGCGAGTCGACCTTCTGTAAGAGGTCTTCGACGGAGGACACCTCGGCAGCCTGCCCCGGTTTCGTCACTTCAAAGCCCAGTCCACCGAGCACCCGAGCAACGGTTGCGTTCCCCCCGGAGAACTCGCCGGGACGCAGGGGCCTGCCGCTGATTCCCCGGTACGCAACTCCGGCGATCGCCTTGGAGTCGTACCGCTTGCCGTCATGCACGAGGAAGTAGTCGAGGGCGGGCCGGTAGCCGTACTCCCTGAGAAAGGCGTCGCGGCCCAGCTTGTCGCATTCGTCGATGGCGGCGAGCACCATCTCCCGTCGAAGGTCGGAAAGCGCCACCCCACAAGCCTATGCGGGCGCCGCCGGAACCGCTGCCTATTTCAGGCGAAAGCGGACTTAAGGTCAGCCGCAGCGTCGACCGAAATCCTCCGCATCGACAGCGGTGACTTCCTGGAATCGACTGCACACCATGGGCGACAGAGTTCAGCCTTTACTCGTGACGACTGAAGCGAAGAGCTTCGCAGGGTCGGGTCACTTCTGAACTGCATGGAGGGCGGGAAGAGCCGGTCAGAGGAATTCGAAGCTGTGTCTGCCCACATGCTCGGCCGGCAGGCAGCACGCGTCCTCGCTGATCGGCTCTGTGGTCAGACAGTTCGGAAGCACCTTGAGCTCCCCGTGGATGTCCTCGGTGTCCCAGGTCGCCCACCAGTCCGTGACCGACGACCCCTGCGCCAGGGTGACGTGCCGACCGCGATGTCCCGCCTCCAGAGAGCACCGCATGTAGGGCTCCACGATGAGTCCTGGGCACGGGAGGCTGGAGAGGAACTCCCCCTGGACCTGGGTCAACTCCACGATGGCCGTACAGAACGGCAAGGGCACCATGCGCTAACAGTAGGCACAGCTCAGCGGAGGTGTCCTCCCTTTGGGGCGATGACGCCGACGGCGTTGCCACGGCGGCCTTCGCGCTGGTCATCGCCCGGACGGCGGCTGACTGTCGGTGCTCTCTGGTTGGGTGAGCGGCACCGATATGAGAAAGGCGACGATCATGAAAACTGATGAAGGTTTCTGGGACCTGGTGGAGGCGGCCTGGGCACCGCTGGGAGTGGAGGTCAATCAGGCGCGACGGGAGTTGACACATCGGACGCCCGCCCTCGACGAGGACCTTCACGGCAAGCCTCCGCTTGTCGTGGTCGAAGCCGCCCTGAAGGAGTTTCTGAGCAACCTCGGCTCCCTCAGCGAGGGGTTGTCGGCGGACGAGCTGACGGATCTCGATCGGGTGGTCGAGGCGAAGCTCCACGACATCGACCGCGCGGACATCCAGGCGGTCACCGATGGTTCCGACGACGGTTTCCTCTACGCGCGTGGCTTCATCGTCGCGATGGGCCGCGACTTCTACACCGCGGTGGCCGAGGATCCGAAGAAGGCGGTGCTGGATGCCGAGTGTGAGGAGATGTGTTACTTCTTCGCCCATCTGCACCACGAGCGCCATGGGACCTTCCCTGACACCGGATCGGGAATCTCCCGCGAGTCGTGCTCGAACCCGGCCGGCTGGCCTCGCTGACCGAGTTCCGCTCACCCCCATTACGCGACGGGAACCGGCGGATCCCAGGTGATCGGTAGTTGGGCGATGCCACCACCGAGCTTCCGTTCGCTCATCCCCCCGGAGACCGGGATGTCACTGACCGGGATCGCCAGGCGCATGGTGGGCAGCCGGGGCAGAAGCCTGGCGAGTACCTCGCTGATTTCCAGCCGAGCCAGTGGGGCACCGAGGCAGTAGGTGATTCCGTGGCTGAACACCAGGTGGGGGTTGGGCGATCGGGTGACGTCGAACCGTTCCGGGTCCTCGAACACCCGGTCGTCGAACGCGGTCGAGCCGTGGTCGCACAGCACGAGGTCGCCGGCGCGGATCGTGACCCCACCGATCTCGATGTCCTCGCTGGCGTAGCGGGGCAGCGCGGATTCGGCGAATTTGCTCATCCGCACCGCCTCCCCCACCGCGCCGGGCAGCAGTTCCGGGTCATCGAGCACCAGCTTGTGCTGGTCCGGGTTCATGGCGAACAGCGCGATCGCCGCGCTGATGCTGTGCGGAGTCACCTGGTACGACATGGTGACAAAAGCCAGCAACGCACCGACGAAGTCGTTGGGGAGTCCGGATTGGCACAGCGCCGAGGCCAGATCGTCGCCCGGTTGCACGCGTTTGCGCTTGGCAACCTCGCTCAGGTATCTGAACAGCTCCTGCGCCTGGCCCAGTCCCGCCCCCACCCTGCTGACCCGGTCGAGCACCACCTGGTATTCCGCTGGATCCGCTATGCCGAGCAGGTCGCACAGGATCTGATAGGAGAACGGCAGCGAGAACTCGGTGTGGATGTCTATCGGCGGCTGCTTGGCGAGTACGGCGTCGAGATACTCGTCGACCACGGCGCCGACGCGTGGCCGCATGCCGGCTATGCGCTTGGCCGAGAAATACGGGGTGAGATTCGACCGGAGGGCCTGATGCGCACGATGCGCCTCAGCCGGATCCTGGTTCGACACGACCAGGTCCAGCATCGGGCTGTCCAGGTACCGTGCTCTGTTCGGCGGGTCCGGGTGGGTGGTCCCGAGTCGGTCGTCGAGCAGGAGTTGCTTGAGTTCGGCGAGCCGGGTCACCAGCCACGCTTCATCGCCGACCGGGGTACGAACCCGGACGATGGGGCCGCTGTCTCGCAGTTGGCGGATCAACGGGTTCAACTGGCCTAGACATCCAGGTTCGCCCAGTGTCGGCAGTTCGCTATGGACCATCCAAGCCCCCCGAGGTTTGGTTTGAGCGCCACGCTATCGCTAGATGATCTCCTCTCTATAGCTAGGGGTTTTCTCAGATGCATCGGCAATTTTCAGGTCGCACACCATCCCGGCGTCCCGTTAATCCTGTTTCATCCCATTCGTCCTTTTCGCGGCTCGTCAGGCGGTCTCGGAGTCGCGACAGGCGTACAGGTCGGCCAGGAGCTTGCCGCATCTCTTCCGCCTCGTCTTCAAGGGGCCGAGACGCCGTCGCCCCCAAATCTGCCGCTTGGTCCACTTCGACGGCCGCCTTGGCCTCCTCGGCACAGGTAGCAGCGGCTCCAGCCACGCCCACCGCGCATCGGTCAGGTCAAACCGCCTCGTCACCGCCAAGGTGGCCACCAGGTCTCCGGTGTTCAGGTTCTTCTTGGTCGATCACCGCAGCAGGAGATCCCGGCGACGCCTCTGCCGTCAACTCCATTGGGTGTGGCCGCATCGTGAGCGGCGAACCGCGTCGAGGCTCTGCTGACAGACTCGTTCTCATGAGAATCACGCTGGTCCAGGGGGACATCACCGCGCAGCGCGTCGACGCCGTCGTCAACGCCGCCAACTCCTCGCTGCTGGGAGGTGGCGGGGTCGACGGGGCCATTCACCGGCGTGGTGGCCCCGCGATCCTCGCCGCCTGCCGTGAGTTGCGCGCCTCGCACTACGGCGGGGGACTGCCGACCGGTCAGGCCGTGGCCACCGTCGCGGGTGAGCTGCCGGCCCGCTGGGTCATCCACACCGTCGGCCCCGTCTTCTCCGCCACCGAGAACCGCTCGCACCTGCTCGCCTCCTGCTACCGCGAGTCCCTTCGGGTCGCCGACGAGCTGGGTGCCACCAGCGTCGCCTTCCCCGCGATATCCACCGGCGTCTACCGCTGGCCCGTCGACGACGCCGCCCGCATCGCGATCGGCACCGTACGTGCCGCGCCGACCCGGGTGACCGACCTGCGGCTCGTCCTGTTCACTGCCGACGCCTACGGCGTCTTCGAAAGGACACTTGAGACCGAGGGCCTCTGACGAACGGTCCAGCTCGACCGATCGACCCGCATGCCGGACACCCCGACCGTCTCGCGCCGGTCGGCTCAGGCCGAGATGCCCCGATGGCGATACCGTACGAGAACGAAGACG
This sequence comes from Streptosporangium sp. NPDC049046, assembly GCF_040649155.1. Taxonomy (NCBI): domain Bacteria; kingdom Bacillati; phylum Actinomycetota; class Actinomycetes; order Streptosporangiales; family Streptosporangiaceae; genus Streptosporangium; species Streptosporangium sp. NPDC049046. The sequence continues at coordinate 147,840 of NZ_JBEZEZ010000019.1, forward strand.
CAGGCCAGCCCGATGACCAGTTCCAACGCGGTCGCGAGCACCAGCCCGCTCGCCGGTATCCCGTCCAGAGTGATGCCCAGCAGGCGGGACAGGCCGTAGGAGAGGTACATCACGGCACCGGCGAGTGTGGCGGTGAAGGCCAGCCGCGCGACGAACGCGCCGAGCGCGATCAGTGCGCCGGTCGCGAGCAGCGCGCCGCCCCCGGCCCTGATCTCGCTGAGCAGGCCGGCGTCGCTCCCGAGCTCGATGCCGTTGGTGCCGTGGAAGGCCGCGGGCGCGAACAGTACGGCCGCGCCTATCCCGATCATCACCGCGCCGGACACGAGCAGGACGAGTCTCAGCGGTCTCGCGTGCCGCATCCTCATCATGTCCTGCGGCGGGCTCGTCATCTCCACGTCCCGGAGGCGGCGGCCGTACGGCAGAAGTCGGTGAAGTCGCGGGGTTCGCGGCCGAGTGCCTCGCGCACGCCGTGGGCCACCGAGGCGTTGCGCCCGTCGAACACCTCCTTGCACAGGTCCGTGAGCAGGTCCGCGTAGTCGAGCCCGGCGCTCTGCGCCACGGCGGCGTGAAACACCTCCGGTGAGACGGCGACGTACTCGACCGGCCGGTCAGCGGCCTTCGCGATCTCGGCCGCGGCCTCGTGGAAGGTGAGCGCGCGCGGCCCGGTGAGCTCGTAGAGCCGACCGGAGTGGCGGTCGTCGGTGAGGGCGGCGACCGCGACGTCGGCGATGTCGTCGACGTCGACGAACGGCTCCGCGACCTCGCCGGCCGGCAGCGCGATCACGCCGTCGAGCACCGAGTCCCGCAGGTTGCCCTCGCTGAAGTTCTGCGAGAACCAGCTCGTGCGGATGAGCGTGTGGCTCAGACCGGACTCGCTGACGATCCGCTCGCAGTGCTGCGCGTTGGCCTCGCCCCGGCCGGAAAGCAGTACCAGCCGCCGGACGCCCTCGTCGACCGCGCAGGCGGTCAGCTTCTCGATCGCGGCCGGTGCGCCGGGGGCGGCGAGGTCGGGGAAGTAGGAGATGTAGACGGATTCGGCGCCGCGCAGTGCCTGGCGCCAGGTGTCGGGCCGCTCCCAGTCGAAGGGTGGGTCGAGGTGGCGCGAGCCGCCCCTGACCGGGTGGCCGCGCTCGGCGAGCCGGTGCACGATTCGCCGGCCGGTCTTGCCGGTCGAGCCGATGACGAGGGTGACGGAGGTGCCACGCATGGTCCAGATGCTCCCTTGGTTGTCGGTGAGTCCAGTTTTGTGCGGCACCCGTGGACCAACAATAGAAAAAGATCCGCTCTCCTTTGCTGTTCGTCCAGGTTTGTGGACGGTCAATGAGGCATGATGAGATCTGTGCCAAATGTCCCCCGCCCGTTCCCCGCTCCCTCCGATCTGCTGGGCGAGAGCCTGCACCTGCTCCGGCTCACCGGCACCCTGTACTGTCGCGCCGAGCTCACCGCACCGTGGGGGATCGAGGTGCCGGCGCTCGACGGGTTGATGGCGCTGCTGGTCGTCACCTCGGGCCACTGCCTGCTGGAGGTCGACGGAGCCGAGCCGCGCCTGCTCCGGCAGGGCAGCCTCACCCTGATCCCGCACGGCATCCCACACCGGTTGCGCAGCGATCCCGGAGCCGACGTCGAACCGCTCTTCGACATACCGGTCGAGCAGGTCAGCGAGCGCTACGAGATCATGCGCCACGGTGGCGGCGGGGACCTCACGCACACCACCTACGGCGTCGTGCACTTCGACCATGTGGCCGCCCAGCGCCTCGTCGCGCAGCTTCCCGAGGTGCTGCACATCGACGCCTGGGACGAGGACACCGCCAACTGGCTCAGCAGCACGCTCCGGCTCATCTCCCGTGAGGCTCTCGCCCTGCGGCCGGGCGGGGAGACCGTCATCACCCGGCTCGCCGACATCCTCGTCGTCCAGGCGATCCGCTCCTGGCTCGACTCGGCGCCCGAGGCGAACCGGGGCTGGCTGGCCGCCCTGCGCGACGAGCAGGTGGGACAGGCGCTCGCGTTGCTCCACCGCGCGCCCGAACGGCAGTGGAGCGTCGCCTCGCTCGCGCGGGAGGTCGGCATGTCGCGTTCGGCCTTCTCGGCGCGGTTCACCGACCTGGTCGGTGAGTCCGCCATGCGCTATCTCGCCCACTGGCGCATGCAGCTGGCCCGCATGCACCTTCGGCGCACGTCGGAGCCGCTCTCGGTGGTCGCCCGCCGCTTCGGTTACCAGTCCGAGGCGGCGTTCTGCCGGGCTTTCAAACGGGCCTTCGGTGTGCCGCCGGGCAACGTCCGCCAGGCGTCGGACGAGGTGAGCCTGACGGCGCGAGGGTGGGACGGTGCTCCGGCGCGTTGAGCCGCGTGGGCGGCAAGGACGTCGGGAATTCCACGCCGGGAGCTCTGAAGCGGGAGCTCTGAGCCGGGAGTTCTAAGCTGTCCGATCGTGCGCTTCCTCCCGCTCCGTGCCGGTTCCCCGCGACCTCTCCGACACGTGACCCTGTTGTCCGCCGTGTGTCTTGCCGTCCTGCCCGCCGGAGCCGCGCAGGCCGCCTCCCCCGAGTCCACGCCGGCGAAGCCGTCGAAGCAGGCCGCCACGTCCGGCTCTTCGTCTCCAGGGCGGACTGTCGCGCCCAAGCCCTCGTTGCTGAAGTCCGGGAGGTTGGCGACCACCTCGTGCCCGGAGCCACCGCTCGTCGACAGGGGCATCCCGCGGCCGGGCGAGTATCTCACCGCGGTCACGAGGTGTCTGAGAACCTCGTGGTCCGCTCATTTCGCCCGCGCCGGGCTGCGCTTCCGTACGCCCACGGTCCGCATCTACTCCGAGCCCGAGCGGCGCGTCTGCGGAATAGCGTGGCCCACCGGCGCGGACGCCTTCTACTGCACGGAGCGGGCCACGCTCGTGTTCCCGCTCACCGGCCTGTGGATCGAGGACAGGACCGACCTGTACCCCTTCAAGGTGGCGGCGCACGAGTACGGCCACCACCTGCAGAGCCTCACCGGCATCAGGACGCATTTCGAAAGGCGCGTCCGCGCCGAACGCACCCGCCATTTCGAACTCCGCCGCCGCTACGAACTCCAGGCCGACTGCCTGTCGGGGGTGTTCCTGGGCAGCGTACGAGACTCCCTGCCCCGTACCGAGCAGGACTGGAAGGCACTGTCGGAGACGATCCGCGCCAACGGCGACGAGGGCGAGTACCGCACCCACGGCAGCGGCGTCAACCGGGTCCGCTGGTTCGAACGCGGCTACCGGGCTGTCTCCCCCGGCGCCTGCGACACCTGGACCGCCACGCCGTCCCGGGTGTCCTGACCCGCGAACCCCGGCCGACGCGGCGCGGGGAGGGCTTCGGCTCCAGCCGGCTGCCCGTGTCGCCGGGAACCTAGGGGTTCGGGCCGGCGCGGTGCCTGCCCACGGGGGCGACCCGGCGATCGGCGTACCTGTCTATGGGAGCGACCGGCCGATCGGCGTACCCGTCCTCGGGAGCGATCGGACTGTCGGCGTACCCGTCCCCGGTGGCGGAGCCGTTCCGGCCCAGACTCTCCAGCAGCGGCGACACCAGCCGCACCGCCGGCGGTGTGAACGTGAGAAGCACCGCCGTCACCACGGCCGCGGCGAGGAGCACACCGGCGAGCACGTCGTGCGGGTAGTGGACCCCCACCATCACCCGGAGCAGCGCCGCCGCCACGGCCAGCGGCAGGGTCACCGCGGCGAGGCGGGGACGGAGCAGGGCCAGTCCGACCGCGAGTCCGGCGGCGAGGGTGGCGTGGTTGCTCGGAAACGACCAGTCCCCCACGCCGGGGCACTCCGCGATCGCCGCCGCGGCTCCCGGCACCACCCGGCAGGGGCGTTCCTCGACCACCATCAGCTTCACCGTCTCGCTGATCGCGTAGGCGGTGACGGTGCCCACACCGATCATGACGGTTCCCGCGACACCGCGCGCGTCGCCCCGGCGCAGGGCGGTCCACCACACCCAGACGAGGATCAGGCCGAGGATGACGAGGGTGCCCTCGCTGGCTATCTCCATCGCCGTACTCGCCCAGGTGGGCGCGTACGCCATCGCCTCGGTCACCGATCGGTAGCCGGAGGCCGAGATGCCTTCCACGACCTTCGCCGGACCGGGTCCTTCCGTTCCCTCCGGCGAAAGCCAGGCGACGGCCCCGGCTCCCAGGCCCAGTGACGCGGTCGAGCCGAGCAGCCGGTTGCGGAGATTGTTCCCACCGTCAGTCTTCATAGCGGATGATCATAAGAAGGAACGTGGCATAACGCCTAAATGAACAGCATTTAACTTCACGATGAAGGCCGGTCGTCATTCGCGGCCAGGTGTCGGGAGCCATCCCCCGGCTCTCGGTGCGTTCCGCGATCGGCCGCGGTACGCCGTCGACCCGACCCGACCTCGCCACAGCCTCACACCGTCCCCTCCTCGTCCCGCCCTGACCTTGCCTCCGCCTCACGTCGTCCCGCCACGGCCTCGCCTCCGCCGGCGGGTCGAACCCTGCCGAGACGCGGTAGCCGCTGCCATCCGCCGGGTGACGGATCCGCGCTCCGCCGTACGACGGACGGCCGGACGGCCCGTACCCCGTCCGGAGACGGGGGGTGGACGGCCTGGGTAGCATGCTGTGCATGCCTGGCACGACGACCGGTCTCGCGAGGATCAGGCTGGTCATCGCGGACGACCAGGCCATGATCCGCACCGGGCTGCGTTTCGTCGTGGAGGCCGCGACGGACATCGAGGTCGTCGGGGAGGCGGGCGACGGGCTGGAAGCCCTCTCCGTGACCCGGCGGCTACGACCGGACGTGCTGCTGATGGACATCGCGATGCCCCGAATGGACGGCCTGAGCGCCGCCCGGCGACTGCTCGCGGACCCGCATCCGCCCCGGATCGTCATGCTGACCACCTTCGACACCGACGAGAACCTGCATGCCTCGCTCCGCGCCGGAGTGAACGGCTTCCTGCTCAAGTCCTCGCCCCCCGAGCAGCTCATCGAGGCGATACGGGTGGCGGCGGCCGGCGAGGCGCTCATCGACCCGGCGGCCGCCATGCGGGTCATCGCCTCGTTCGCCGCGCACCACGAGCCGGTCGCACCGCCGGAGCTGGCCACGCTCACCCCGCGCGAACTGGAGGTGCTGCGCCTGCTCTCCCGAGGACTGTCCAACCCTGAGATCGCACGGGAGTGCCAGGTCGGCGACGCGACCATCAGAACCCACGTCGCCCGGGTGCTGCACAAGCTCGGCCTGCGCGACCGGATCCAGGCCGTCGTGTTCGCCTACGAGGCCGGGGTCGTGCGGCCGGGACAGCAGGACCGCCCGTGCTGAGGAGACTGCTCGGCGACTGGCGGCCTACCTGGCTGGATCTCCTGCTCTCCCTCGCCGTGGTGATCACCGGCCTCGCCGAGTCCTTCGGCCGTCAGGGCTCCCAGCCCGGCCAGATCAGCGACCCGGTGCCGCTGGCGGTGGGGGCGGTCGTCACCGGGACGCTACTGCTGCTCCGGCGTAGGTTCCCCACAACCCTGCTCATCGCGCTCATCTCGATCGGCCTCACCATACGGACGGTGGCGGGTGACGGCTACTACGCCGCCTGGCACTTCTACTCGACGCTCATCCTCGTCCACACCGTGGCGAGCGCCGCGGAGCTGCGCAGCCGCCGCGGGCTCGCGGGACTGGCGTGCGTACTGGTGGCGTACGCGAGCCTGCAGACGTTCCAGCGCAACGACATCGCCGAATTCATGATCGGCGCCGTCTTCATCGGGGTGGCGTACGGGAGCGGCATCCTGCTGCGCCGCCAGATCGACCGGACGTTGCGGCTGGCGGAACGCGCCGTTCGCCTTGAGGTGGAACGGGAGGAGCGGGCCCGGCAGGCGGTGGCGGAGGAGCGGACCCGGATCGCGAGGGAGCTGCACGACGTCGTCTCGCACAACGTGAGCGTGATGACCCTGCACACGGGCGGGGTGCGGATGCGACTCGGCGAGGAGCACCGGCGGGAGCGTGACATGCTGCTCGGGGTCGAGAAGGCGGGTCGCGAGGCGATCGAGGAGCTCCAGCTCATGCTGGGAGTGCTCCGCGGGAGCGGCGATCCGAACCCCGGCGCCTCCCAGCCGAGCCTGGAGCGGCTGAACGAGCTGGTCACGCAGGTCAGGGAGGCCGGGTTGGACGTACGCCTCCGGATCACCGGCGAGCCGCGTCCCCTGCCGCCGGGACTCGCGCTCTCCGCCTACCGGGTGATCCAGGAGGCTCTGACGAACGTGCTGAAGCACTCCCCCGCCGCCGCTGCCGAGGTCGTCGTCGCCCACGGGCCGACCGGGCTGGATCTGGAGATCACCGACGACGGCACGGGCGACGGCACTTTCCCGGCCGACGTGCCCGACTCGGACGCACAGCGCTCGGACGGACAGCATTCGGACGGACAGCATTCGGACGGACAGCGCTCGGACGGACGGTACTCCGGTGGGCACGGTCTGATCGGGATGCGTGAGCGGACCGCGATGCACGGCGGCGAGTTGTCCGCGGGCCCCCTGCCCGGTGGCGGTTACCGGGTGGTCGCCCGGTTTCCGCTGGACGCCTCGGTGGCGACCGGCTGAGCCGTTTCCTGCCCGGCCCACTCCGCGTCGCTCATCCGCAGCATCCGCAGCCCGATCGCGCCGGAACCGGCCAGGTAGAGCAGGCCGCCTACGGCCGTGCCGATCGGGAAGACCGGGGCACCGAAGATACCCGCGATGATCGCGAAAGGGGCCCACCACGGCCCGTGACCGGCGTAGGCCAGGACCAGGCCGAGCAGGAACAGGCCGAGCAGCCCGAGGAAGCCCGGGATCTGGAACCCGAAGGTGGCGCCGGGGTCGGAGAACGCCTGTTCGGCGAGCTTCGCGCCCTCGGCGGGCGGCAGGGCGCGTTCGAGCCGGGAGTAGAAGAAGTCCCCGAGCATCAGCCCGGAGAAGTTCACCACGCCGAGGAGCGCGAGACCACCGGCGAGATGGCCGAAGACGACTCCCCGGTGCCGGATGAGGTGGATCATCCCGATGATTCCCGGGATCAGCAGCACCCAGCTCCAGTGCAGCAGCGAGGCGCTGACCGAGACCTGTTCCGGATACCTGCCGTAGACGCCGGTGGTGTCACCGCCCTGCCGCAGGGCCGGGTCGGCGACGACGCCCGCGATGTAGATGAGCGGCGCGACGATGAGGCACACCCCTGCGGCCCATCTGCGGAAGCCGAGTGGATTGGAGAGCGATGGCATGAGATCTTCCCTTGCGTTCCGGCCCGCACCTGGACCGGCGGGGCGAGGACGGGAACGCTAGGCAACGACACGGCGCGCGTCGTCCTCCTCCTGGTCTATCGCCACTCCGCCGTCCGGCGGACCGCCGTAATCGGTTTGACTCTCCAGTGACTGGAGGGTTGATGCTGCTGTGGTGAACGACCGCGACCAACTGCTCACCATCGGACAGCTCGCCGATCGCACGGGCCTGTCGGTGCGTACGATCCGCTTCTGGTCCGACATCGACGTCATCCCGCCGACGCGCCGGTCGGCGGGCGGTTTTCGTCTGTACGACATGGAGGCGGTGGCGCGACTCGACCTGGTGCGCACCCTGCGCGAACTGGGGCTGGACCTCGACACCGTTCAGAAGGTCCTGACCAGGCAGTGCACGCCGGCCGACGTCGCGCGGGCGCACATGCGGGCGGTGGACACCCAGATCCGCTCCCTGCGGTTGCGCCGGGCGGTGCTGCGGTCGATCACCCAACAGGAGCGCACGACCGAGGAGATGGTACTCATGCACAGGTTGATCCGCCTGTCCGCTCAGGAGCGGCAGCGAATGATCGACGACTTCGTCGACCGTACGTTCGACGGCATCGACCCGCAGGCGCCGGGGGCTCACATCGCGGCCTCGATGCGCCAGGTTCCCGCAGAGCTGCCGGACGATCCCACCCCGGAGCAGGTCGAGGCGTGGCTGGAGCTCGCCGAACTCCTGGGCGATGCCGGCTTCCAGGAGCGCGCACGGCAGATGGCGGTGGCCGGTGCCACAGCATCCGGCGACGAGGTGCCGCAGCCGTACGACCCCGCCCTCGTCTTTGAGCACGCGGGGAGAGCGGTGGCCGCCGGCATCGGCCCCGAGTCTGCCGAGGGCAGGGCGATCCTGGATCTGATCGTGGATCCGGGGCTGCCCGCCGCGGACCGCGCCCGGTTGGCCGACCAGGTGGAGACGTTCACCGACCGCCGGGTGGAGCGGTACTGGCAGCTCGTGGGTGTGCTGAACGACAGGCCGCCGTTCCCGCCCAGGGTTCCCGACTTCGAATGGTTCATCGCCGCGTTGCGCGCGTCCTGATCCGCGGCCGCCCTCGGGGACGGGCTCCGAGGGTGGCCGGCACCGTCCGGAGGTGAGGGTCCCCGGCTTCCGGTCCCGGGCCGGTTCGCCGTCGTGGTCGTCACTACGGCTTCACGGCGGTCCGCCACGAGAGGAAGAACCTCGTCTTCGTCGTTGACGACGTTCACCGCTCTCCCGTAACATCGTCTCTGACAGAGACGACGTTCGACGCATCCCGTGGACGTGGGGCTTCGCCTCGGGCGAGGCGGCGAGTGGTAGTAATGAGACCCGTAAAGGAGGCCGGACAGACAAGTTGGTGCGCCATGACCGAGCACTTCCTCGGCGTTCTCGGCATCGGCGAGGCGCTGGGGGTGAGCCGACACGCGGTGCACAAATGGCGCTCCCGCTATCCGAGCGGTTCGAGCCACCCCTTTCCGGAGCCCGACGTCGAGGTCGACGGGGCTCCCGGCTGGCGGGCCGACCGGCTGGAGGAGATCACGCGGTGGCGTGACGGCCTGCCGGGCCGCGGCGCGGGCGGAGGCCGCCCCTCAGCGGCACGCCAGGAGTATCTGAGGGCGGCGACGGCACGCGGCCTGGATCGGGACGAGGCGATGCGCGCGCTCGTCACGTTCACCGAAGAGTTTCCCGAGATGACCGAGCCGGAGATCTGTGCCTGGCTCATCGAGAAATGGCGCCGGTAACACTTTTCGGCGACACACCCCAAACGAGACGAGAGGCGATGACGCATGTCCGAAATCGGCGGGAGCACCGCACCGGGATTCGAAGGGGTGCGCGAGGCGTTCGCGGCCAACCTGGCCGGTGGACAGGAGGTGGGCGCCGCGGTCGGCGTCTACCTGCACGGCAGGAAGGTCGTGGACCTGTGGTGCGGGATCGCCGATCCCGAGACCGGCCGCCCCTGGGAGCGCGACACCGTGCAGGTCGTGTTCTCCACCACCAAGGGCGTCACCGCCGCCTGCGCGCACCTGCTCGCCCAGCGGGGCGAACTGGACCTCGACGCCCCCGTCGCCGCGTACTGGCCGGAGTTCGCGGCGAACGGCAAGGAGCGCGTCCCGGTCCGCTGGCTGCTCACCCACCAGGCGGGACTGCCCGTGATCGACCACCCGATCACCCCGGCCGAGGCGATCACCTGGGACCCGATGGTGACCGCCCTGGCCGCCCAGCGCCCCTCCTGGGAGCCGGGCACCGCGCACGGCTACCACGCGCACACCTACGGCTGGCTGGTCGGGGAGGTCGTCCGACGGGTGACCGGCCGCAGCCTCGGCACGTTCCTCGCCGAGGAGATCGCCGCACCGCTCGGCCTGGACCTGTGGATCGGGCTGCCGGAAACCGAGTCGCACCGGGTCAGCCGGATCGTCGCCGACCCGATCGATCTGGACGCGTTCACCCGGATCGACCTGGACGCCCTTCCCGGGCCCGCACGCGAGGTGATGGCGGCGTACGCGGACCCCACGTCGCTGACCAGGCGGGCGATGTCCGTCATCACGCCGCTGCCGGACCACGACGACCCCGCCGAGATGCCCTCGACCAACGGCATCTGCACGGCCCGCTCGCTTGCCCGTTTCTACGCCGCGCTCATCGGCGAGGTCGACGGACATCGCGTCCTCACGCCCGACACCCTGGCCGCGGCGACCGCGGAACAGGTCGCCGGCATCGACCGGGTCCTGCGAGTGCCCGTCCGGATCGGCACCGGTTTCGGCCTGCCGACGCCGGACGCCTTCTGGTACAGCCCGACCGCCTTCGGGTTTTCCGGCTACGGCGGATCGCTCGGCTTCGCCGACCCGGCGAACGGCCTCGCCTTCGGTTACGTGATGAACCGTCTCCAGGAAGGCGTACCGGACCACAGAGCCGCCACCCTCCTCGGCGCGGTCCACGACGCACTCGAACTCCGGGCCCGGTAGGCCCCGCTCACCGTCCCGCGACGGCCCTCCGGCGGTGACCCGCAGGCGCCGAATCGGTTTCCCGGTCACGAAGCGGCTCGTCATGCCGTTCGGAGACCTCGCCCCGAAACCCCCGGGGCCGATGAACAACGGCTCCCTTCGTACGGTTTCGGGAGTCGATACCGGTTCGCTCGGTGATCGCGGATCATCGCTAGATTGATCTCCGGTCAACCTCACCTCCCGACAGACCTGACACCAGGTCGTGCACCGGCATCAGCCGAAGGAAGGAAGATCCGCCATGCCCACCGTGACAGTGCAGATTCCCACCGCGGACGGCCATGCCGACGCCGTGGCCGCCTTCCCCGACAACGGCGAACGGCACCCGGGCGTGCTGATGTACACGGACATCTTCGGCGTGCGGCCCGTGCTGAGAGAGATGGCCCGCGAACTGGCCGACCACGGGTACTACGTGCTCGTCCCCAACCTCTACTACCGGCACGGCCCGGCACCGGTGGTCGAACTTCCGGAGCACATCAGCAAGGAGGTCCGGCCCGCGCTCTTCGCCCAGCTGCTGCCTCTCGCCCAGGCGCACACCACCGAATGTGTCCTGCGCGACGCCGACGCCTACCTCGAGTTCCTCACCACCCGGCCGGAGGTCGGTGCCGGACCGGTCGCCGTGGTCGGCTACTGCATGGGCGCCGTCCTGGCGATGCGCACCGCGGCGGCCCACCCCGGCCAGGTCGCCGCCTTCGCCGGATTCCACCCCAGCCCGCTGGTGACCGACGCGCCCGACAGCCCGCACCTCCTCGTCCCCGAACTCACCGCCCAGATCCACCTCGGCCTTGCGGAAACCGACATGTCGCCCGAGGCCATCGGCGAGCTCAACCAGGCCATGGATGCCGCGGGGCTCACCTACACCACCGAGGTCTACCCCGGTGCCCTCCACGGCTTCACCATGTCCGACACCGATGTCTTCGACCCCGCCGCGCTGCGGCGCCACTGGGACCGCCTGCTCCCCCTCCTCGGCCGCACCCTGGCCGGCGGCTGAGACTCCGGCTCGGAGACCGCGCCTGACGTACGCCCGGAGTCCCCGGCTCGCACGCCGACGGCCGGGACCCGGTGATCGCGGTCACCGGGATTCCCTCAGGGAACGAGGATGATCTTGCCGCGGGTACGGCCGGACTCGGCGTCGCGGTGCACCGCGGCCAGGTCGGCGAGCGGGCGGGGAGAGCGGTGGCCGCCGGCATCGGCCCCGAGTCTGCCGAGGGCAGGGCGATCCTGGATCTGATCGTGGATCCGGGGCTGCCCGCCGCGGACCGCGCCCGGTTGGCCGACCAGGTGGAGACGTTCACCGACCGCCGGGTGGAGCGGTACTGGCAGCTCGTGGGTGTGCTGAACGACAGGCCGCCGTTCCCGCCCAGGGTTCCCGACTTCGAATGGTTCATCGCCGCGTTGCGCGCGTCCTGATCCGCGGCCGCCCTCGGAGACAGGCCCCCTGAGGGCGGTCAGCATCGTATAGAAGTGAGAGTCCCCGAAGTCCGTTGGCTGGTCGGGGAGTTCGTCCGCCGGGTGATCGACCGCAGTCCCGACACGTTCCTCAGTGAAAGCCGATCGGTTTCCCTGGAAACATCACAGGATCTCCGGCAACAAAGTCAAGGCCGTGACATGACGTGGTCGTACAGCGGTGAAATGGCGACGGTCGATGGTGGCGACCTTCGATATCTCCAATCGCTCCGCCAGTGCGATCACCGAGGCATCGACCAGCCCCAGCCGCAGATCGTCGTAGGTTTCGACGAGTTGCGCGGTGCGCGCTATGTCCTCAACCGTCAGATCCACCAATTCGAGTTCACCTCGCGCTACCGACGCCAAGAACGCGGCCTCACTCTTCGCACCGAGGTTTTTCTCCACATGCCAAGATGTTTCGGTCAGCACGGTCACAGGGAGAAGAAGCCGATCGGGCAATGTGGAAAGCAACCGCGCGGCCACCTCGTGATGGGCATCGGATCGGTCAATCGCAGCGTACAGAACGCCGGTATCCAGCAAGGTAACCGTCACGAAGGACGATCTAACCCTTCACGAAGCAGCTCGTCATGCCGTTCGGAAACATCACCTCGCCCAGAGGCCCCCAGGCCGATGAACGACAGTCCCCTTCGCACGGTTTCGGGGCCCGAATCCTCGACAAACCTGGCGAGCTCCGGATCGGACTCCACAAGCACGCGCAGACGCCGCACCCCAGCCGGAGGAAGCCTGTCGACAAGGTGGTGCATGTCCTCGTAGTCATGGGCAGCGGTCATGACTACGAGTGTACGTGTTGCCCGGCCACGGAACCGGATCTCCTCCATCGCCGTGGCCCTTCGGACACCAAAGATCGGAAGGCGCCATCCGGAGAGTTCACATAAGCATTAATTTCCAGCAAAAGAGGAATCTCCGCCGGACTGACCGGCCATGGCGGGGACGGCCTGGCGGCTGTTCCGAACCACCGGTTCCGGCCGGCGAGCGGCTCGACGGTGATCACACTGTTCGACGGCCGAAGACCGGAATCAGCACCGCGCCGACGGCGAGGTGCATCAGCGCCAGGATGGCCCTGGTCCCGCCGGTCGCCTCGACCGCGAACAGCGGCAGGAACGACACCAGCACCAGGACGACGGCGATCATGGCCCAGATGACCGGCGCCCTGCGGGTCAGCCGATCCAGCAGCGCACGCGCGCCCCAGCCGAGCACAGAGATGACGAGTGTGACGGTGGCGGCGAACGGCAGGCCGATGACTCCGGGGGGTTGGCCGTTGCGGGGGTCGACGCGCAAATCGATGTTCAGGATTTGGGCGACGGCCCATAGCAGCGCCGTGGCACCGACGGCACCCCCGACCGCGAGGGCGGCGACGCGTGGCCGCATGGTCACCGGGGAGGTTGACGTGGTGGTCATGGGGACTCCTTCAGGGAACGAGGATGATCTTGCCGCGGGTACGGCCGGACTCGGCGTCGCGGTGCACCGCGGCCAGGTCGGCGAGCGGGCGCGTCTCGGAGATGTCGAGACGGACGACGCCCGCGTCGACGAGCTTGACCAGGGCGGCGAGGTCGCCCGTGTCGTTGCGGGCCACGAAGTGCCTCGCGGTCACCGGGGAGTCCGCGGGGAGCCTGAGCGGAACGGTAACGGACACGACGAGACCGCCCGGCCGGACCAGCGGCACCAGTGGCCTCGCGCCGGCCGCGACGATGTGCAGGACCACGTCCACCGGTTCGTCCAGCGCTTCGGCGACGGGCGTGGCCGTGTAGTCGACGATCCGGTCCGCGCCGAGGCGGCGGACCGTCTCGGCGCTGCGAGGACCGGCCGTGGCGATGACGTACGCCCCGGCGTGCTTGGCGAGCTGGACGGCGAACCCTCCGACGCCGCCGCCCGCGCCGTTGACGAGCACCCGCTGCCCGGAGGTGATGGCCGCGTGCTCGAACACCGCCTGCCACGCGGTGAGGCCCGCGATGGGGAGGGCGGCGGCGTGCGCGAGAGGGACACCGGTCGGCGGCGTGACCAGGGTGTCCGCGGCGGCGGTGACGTACTCGGCCGCGGCGCCTCCACCGTCGAGCTGGCCGACGACCCGGTCGCCGACGGCGAGGGTGTGCACGCCGTCGCCGACCTCGGCGACCGTACCGGCGACGTCCCCGCCGAGCGTGTACGGCAGGTCGAGCGAGAAGACCGAGCGCAGGAGCCCTCGGCGCAGGCCGATGTCGGACGGGTTGAAGGAGGTCGCGGCGACGTCGATCAGCACCTCCCCCGGGCCGGGCACCGGCCTGGGGATGTCGTCGCGGCGGATGACGGAGGCGTCACCGTACTCGTGGATTCGGATGGCTTTCACACAGTCGAAGCTACGGGCAGCCGACGAGACGAACCATGTTCGGTGATCCCTCATTCATAATCGATCGTCTTCGTGGGGATATCCTCGCCGGATGGACGTGCTCAGCGATGTGATCGCGGTCATGCGGACCGGACAGCCGCGCTCGGCCCGGGTGGCCTGGCACGCCCCGTGGGCGCAGCGGTTCGCCCCCATCCCCGGGGCCATCGGCCTGCAGGTGATCCTTCAGGGACCGTGCTGGCTCATCGGACCGGACGGCGACGCCGTGCAGCTGGTCGCCGGGGATGTGGTGTTCCGCCCCCACGGGCGCGGGCACACGCTGGCCGACAGCCCGTCGACCTCGCCGGTCGCGCCCGCCTGCGACCCGGGCGATCCCCGCCTCCTCCAGCGCTACGTCACCGACACCGTGGGCGCCCCCGACGGCGCCGGTGCTCCGGCCGCCGTGACGCTCTGCGGCGGGTATCACCTCGACCCGGCCCGCACCCATCCACTGCTGAACGATCTTCCCGAGCTCATCCACCTTCCCGCGCACCTCGGACGACACCCCGAACTGCGCTCCACCGTCGACCTGCTCGCGGGCGAGGTGGCGGGCCCCCGCCTCGGTACGGACGCCATCGTGCCCGCGTTGCTCGACACGCTGCTGCTGCACATCCTGCGTGCCTGGCTCGACCGACGGCCGGTCCCCGGAACCACCGGCTGGGCGGCGGCGCTCAACGACCCGGCCACCACCGCCGCGCTGCAGGCCATGCACAGCGACCCGGCGCGACCGTGGACCGTCGCGACGCTCGCCGCCGAGGCGGGGCTGTCCCGGGCGCCGTTCGCCCGCCGCTTCACCGCCCTGGTCGGCCGGCCGCCGCTGACCTACCTGACCTGGTGGCGGATGACCGTCGCCGCGCGGCTCCTGCGCGAATCCGACGCCCCGCTGCACTCCGTCGCGACCAGGGTCGGCTACACCTCGGAGTTCGCCTTCGCCAACGCGTTCAAACGCCAGTGCGGCACCGCCCCCGGCAGATACCGCCGCAGCGGGTAGAACAACGTCATGGTGCCCCGAGACCACGAACTCCTGCAAGCCGCCCGACGCGTCGCCGCCGCGATGGGCTTCACCCCCGACGAGGTCATGCGACGTGTAGTGGAGCTGGGGCGCGGCGAGCGCCTCGGCTGCTCCAGCGGCGAACTCCTGCTGCTCGCCCTCGCCCAGCTCGCGCCCGAGCGGCCGATCTCCCAGAAAGCCGGGGGGCGTGCCTCGACGGTCGAGACCGTCGAGGCGCCGCGCCTCGGCGTCGCCGCCGGCGGGGCCGCCCCGACGTGGGAGGGAGACATCCGCTGATCTCCGCGCGCGACCTCCCTTGAGGCCGACGGCGGCGCAGCGGAGATCACCCCTGGGCACCGGGCGCCTCCCCCGGTCCGATCGCCTGAGACGGTTGTGATCGCCCTCCTCGGAAATACTGGGGCGATGTTCGAAGGCTTCGAGGAAACATCGGTCCAGGTCGAGGAAGCGTCCATTCTCACCCGGTACGGCGGGGAGGGCCCGCCGGTGCTGTTGCTGCACGGTCATCCCCGGACCTCGGCGACCTGGCATCGCGTCGCGCCGCTGCTCGTCGAGCGCGGTTTCACGGTCGTCTGTCCCGATCTGCGGGGATACGGTCGCTCGCGCGGTCCGGCCCCCACCCCCGACCACTCCGGATACTCCAAGCGCGCCGTCGCGAACGACATGGTGGCGGTGATGCGTTCACTGGGACACGAACGGTTCGCTCTCGCCGGACACGACCGAGGGGGTGCCGTCGCGTTCCGCCTCGCGCTGGACCACCGGGACGCGGTGTCCCGGGTGGCGCTCCTGGACTGCCTGCCCATCAGCGAGCACCTGTCCCGCATCACCGTGGAGTTCGCGACACAGTGGTGGCACTGGTTCTTCTTCGCGCAGCCGGGCACCCCGGAACGCGTCATCAACGCCGACCCCGACAGCTGGTACCACGGCGATCCGGAGAGCATGGGCCGGGAGAACCACGACGAGTTCCGTGAGGCCACCCGGAATCCCGACGTGGTGCGGGCCATGCTGGAGGACTACCGGGCCGGTCTCACCGTCGACCTGCGCGACGAGGAGGCCGACCGGGCCGCCGGTGTACGGCTGCGGTGCCCCGCCCTGGCCCTGTGGTCGCTGCGCGACGACCTCGAAGACCTGTACAGCGATCCGCTGGAGATCTGGCGGGACTGGGCCGACGACGTACGCGGCCATGGCATCGACTCCGGCCACCACATGGCGGAAGAGGCCCCGGACGCTCTCGCCGCCGCCCTCGGCGACTTCTTCCACGGCTGACCTCGAAGGACCGGTTTCCTCCGTGACCGGCCGGTGCGGGGTCCAGAGGTCATCGCCGTCAGGGCCCGGAGGACGTCAGTGCCCGGGGGTTCGCCCTGCTCTCGACACGGAGGCTCGAATCCTCGCTTTGATGGAACCGAAAATCTGTAGTGGCCGAGGTAGACATTCGCGTTGGGTGAGGCTAGAGTTCCTGACATCGCAAGGAACGGTTCCACGAGGGCAGAGCAGTACGTAAGCATCACGACGAACTGCCCGGACGAGCGTGGACATCGCAGGACGACGAAGAAAGACGGGCAGAAGGTCGGACGTGCCAGGACCGAGCAGTAGAAGGGTCCCGGCCGTGGACGCGCTGCCACCGCAGTGAACGAGTACCACCGTCGGACGTGCTGGGACCAGCGGTAGACGAAGGGTCCCGGCCGTGGACACGCAGCCGCCGCAGTGAACAAGCACCAACGTCGGACGTGCCAGGACCGAGCAGTAGAAGGGCCCCGGCCGTGGACGCGCAGCAACGAGTACCACCGTCGGACGTGCTGGGACCAGCGGTAGACGAAGGGTTCCGGCCGTGGACGCGCGGCTGCGAAACGTGATGCATGAGCTCGAAGAGGACAGATAACGAAAGGAGTGTTGAACGCCATCAGGATCGCCCGTCGCCGGTTGATGTTCGCCGCACGGGTACCGCAGTCCCACAGATTGGAAGGTGGTCTACGGTCACGCATACGCGATCCCCGCATCCCCGCCCCCTGCGGGCGGCCAATGCGGAAGAAACAGGTTGGCCCCAGGGCCGATAGATGGTGTTGAACCTCGCGGGTCCCGGCGCATCATGGCGCCGGGACCCCTGTTGGCGTTACAGGAAGGTTGTATGGATCGAACACCGATGGCGTCGGCCGTACGCGCGGAGCCCAGACTTCGCGACACCGCCGATAAGGCTGAAACGGCCGGTAAGGCCGACACCGCGGGCAGGGCCGACGAGCTCCCCGCCACGCCGGGCGAGGTCTCCGCTCACCGGTTCGACGACGAGGACTATCCCGCCTACAGCATGGGCCGGGCCGCCGAGATGCTCGGCGTCACCCCGGCGTTCCTGCGCAGCCTGGGCACCGCCAAACTGATCGAGCCGCAGCGCTCCGAGGGCGGTCACCGCCGCTACTCCCGCTACCAGCTCCGCCTGGCCGGCCGCGCCCGCGAACTGGTCGATCAGGGCACCGCCCTGGAGGCCGCCTGCCGCATCATCATCCTGGAAGACCAGCTCGCCGAGGCCCTGCGCATCAACGCCGAACTCCGGCAGGCCAGTGACCGGCAACAGCCCGACAGCGCGGACCGCCGCTCGGCGTGAGACCGGCGATCCACGGCGCGGAAAGACGAGCCAGACGAGTCAAGGGGCGACTCCCGGTCGCCCCGCCTCCGGCTGGAGGTCGATCTGGTAGAGGATGAAACCCCTGTTCACGGCGACCTTGTCGTAGAGCCGCCGGGCCTCGGTGTCGGTCTCCTTGGTCGACCAGTAGACCCGGCTGCAGTCGCGGGCGCTCGCCCACTCGGTCACCGCCTCGATCAGCGCCCGCCCCGCTCCCTCGCTCCTGGCCTGCGGCGCGACGAACAGGTCCTGGAGATGGCACACGTCCAGCGCCGTGGTGCTCGAGTGGATGAGGAAGTGCGCGATGCCGACCAGCTCGCCGTCGAGCTTCGCGCCGAGGGCGTGCATACGAACACCCTCCCGGAACTCGTCCCAGGCCCGGTCGTACAGCTGGGGCGGGAGGGTGCGCCCGTAGAAGTCGTTGTAGCCGCGGAAGAGGGTTTCCCAGCGGGGACGGTCCGCGGGGGTGAGCTTGCCGATCCTGAGCATGCGATGTCCTTCAGGCGAGGGTCGGGAGTTCAAACTCCGTATCCCCCGTGAGGACCGTCCCGAACGTTGACCGGCTGTCGCTTCCCGACAACCTGTGGGAACCGTCCCCACCATTGACCAGGTATGCCTTCCCGGCAGCACGCGGGAACCCTCCCTAACGTTGACCGGCTGTCGCTTCCCGACAGCGCGTGGAAACCGTCCCCACCATTGACCAGGTGTCGCTTCCCGGCAACCGGTCACCGCTTCTCACTCCCTGCCCGACAATCTGCCACCGTGCCTTCCTCCTCGCTCGGCCCCGTCCTTACCGAGACCCCCACCGCCTTCCTCCCCCGCCTGGCGGCGTGGTATCAATTAAATGACCAGATACAGATATGTGGTCAAACTTTTAGGAAATGACGGGGCCATGAAACCGGAGACCAGAAGGGTGGGGCGACCTCCGCAGGACGCCTCCCAGCGGCTCGCGCGGGCGCACCGCATCCTGGACGCCACCGCCGGCCTCGTCCTGCGGTGGGGGTACGACAAGACCACCGTCGAGGACATCGCCAAGCGGGCCGGGGTCGCCAAGGGCACGATCTACCTGCACTGGAAGACGCGCGAGGAGTTGTTCGTCGCACTGCTGCGCCGTGAGCGGGTCGAGATGATCACCGAGGTGCGACGGCATGTCGCAGACGGCCCGGCCACGCTTCGCGACCTGCTCAGGCTGCTCGCCCTGGAACTCCTCGGCAGGCCCCTGATGCGCGCGAGCATCCTGGGCGACTCGGAGGTGCTGGGCAGGCTCACCCGCCAGAAGTGGGACGGCACGGCCGAGGCGGAACTGGGCGGCGGTTTTCAGACCTACCTCGGCACGCTGCTGAAACACGGCGCGCTACGGAGCGACCTGTCGCCCGCCGAACACGTGACCACGTTCGTCTCCGTCCTGTACGGGTTCCTGACCGTCTCGCCGATGATGCCCGCCGGGTACCGGCCGTCCGACGAGCGGCTGGCGGAGCTGGTCGCCGATGCCGGCGGCAACGCGATGGAGGCCACCGTCTCCCGCACCGTCACCGACCCCGCCTCCGCCGTCACCCAAGCGGTGACGCGAGCCACCCTGGAGTACGTCGACGCCGCCCTGGAGGCCGCGCGGCGGAAACTTCGCGTCTCCCTCGGCTTCGAGGAGACCGACCAGTTCGAGGAGCACGAGGAAAACAAGGAGAACGCGCGGTGAAGACCCTCCCCCTTGACAGCGAAACGGCCGATCTCGCGCTGGCGGGCGGCAAAGGAGCCTCGCTGGCCCGGATGGCCCGCGCGGGACTCCCGGTTCCCGACGGCTTCCACGTCACCACGGACGCCTACCGCGACTTCGTCTCCCGCGACGGGCTGAACGACCAGATCATGGAGGCCGTCTCGGGCATGCCCGCCGAACAGGCGTCGCGGCGGATCGCGGCGCTGTTCGCCGAGCGGGAGATCCCGGCGGAGACCGCCGCCGAGATCCGCGCGGCCCACGCGAGGCTCGGCGCGGACGTGCCGGTCGCCGTACGCTCGTCGGCCACCGCGGAGGACCTGCCCGACATGTCGTTCGCCGGGCAGCAGGACACCTACCTCAACGTCCGGGGCGACGGCCTGCTGGACGCGGTCCGACGCTGCTGGGCCTCGCTGTGGACGGCGCGCGCCATCGCCTACCGGGCCTCGAACGGCGTACCCCAGGACGACGTGGCGCTGGCGGTGGTGGTCCAGGAACTGGTGGCCGCCGACGCGGCGGGCGTCCTGTTCACCGCGAACCCGGTCACCGGCGCACGGGACCAGGTCGTGATCAACGCCTCGTGGGGACTGGGCGAGGCCGTCGTCGGGGGGCAGGTGACCCCCGACACCGTCGTCGTCTCCAAGGAGCGCGGCGAGATCGTCGAGGAGCGCGTCGGCGACAAGACCGTGATGACGGTCCGCACCCCCGGCGGCACCCGCGAGGAGGCCGTACCCGAGAACCTGCGCCACCGGCCCGTGCTCGCCCACGCCGAGGTCACCCGGCTCGCGCGGCTCGCGACGCGGATCGAGGAGCTGTACGGGACGCCCATGGACGTGGAGTGGGTGAGGCGCGAGGAGACGTTCCTCGTCGTGCAGGCCCGCCCGATCACCCGGCTCAGGCAGCCCGTCGAGGAGTGGAACGACAGCCTGACCGGCGACTACCTGTGGACCGGCGCCAACCTCGGCGAGGCCATCCCCGACGTGATGACTCCGTGCACCTGGTCACTCGTCCAGATCTTCATCGGGGAGGCGATGTCGACGTCGAAGGTGCCCGGCTTCGACGTGGTCGGCAACATCGGCGGACGCTTCTACATGAACCTGAGCGTCGCGTTCTCGGTGGCGCACGCCCTGGGCATGCGGAGAAGGCTCGGCGCGATCGAGCAGGTCTTCGGCAGGCTCCCGCGCGACCTGGACATACCGTTGCTGCCCGCCTCGCGCCTGCGGATCATCAGAAGCGTGCTGCCGCTCGCCTTCACCGTGCGCAGGCGGGTCGCGGTCAACACCAGGAGGATGCCCGGTTTCCTCGCCACGGCGCGACGGCGCTGCGAGGCGCTGCGCGAGCGGATCGCCGCCACCGCGACGACCGGCGAGCTGGCCGGGCTGTGGGAGAGGGAACTGCTTCCGTACTTCGTCGAGGCCTGCCAGATCCTGGAGGCCTCCGGGCGGCAGGGCGGCGCCGCCCTGGTCATGACCCGCGACAGGCTGCGCGCGCTGGTGGGTGAGATCGATGCCGAGGCCATGCTCACCGGTGCCAACGCCGACGGGGAGCTCGCCAGTCTCGGGACGATCGTCGGCCTGGAGAGGCTGGCCGCGCGGGAGATCGACAGGGAGACCTTCGCCCGCCTCTACGGGCATCGTGGCGCGCACGAGTTCGAGGTCTCCATCCCCCGGCCCGGCGAGGACCCGCGGTGGATCGACGCGCAGCTCGCGGCCATCTCCGAGAGCGACGGGCACGCCGGTACGCTGCTCGACCACCAGCGGGAGGCGCGTGAGGCGGCCTGGAGGCGTTTCGGGGAGCGTCACCCCCGCGAGGTCGCGAAAACGCGCCTGCGGGTGGCGCGGTGGAACGCGATCGTCCGTGACCGGGAATCGGCCCGCTCGGAGGTGGTCCGCGCCTTCTGGGCGTTGCGTGCCTTCGTCCTGCGTGCCGGTGAGCTCACCGGCCACGGCGACGACCTGTTCTTCCTGTCGATCCAGGAGATCCTCGCCGTCCTGCGCGGCGACGACACCCCGACCGCGAAGGTGGCGGTCCGGCGGGCGACGTACGAACGGTACGCGGCCCTGCCCGCCTACCCCACGCTGATCATCGGTCGTTTCGATCCGGAACGCTGGGCCGCCGATCCCGACCGGCGCGGCGACATCTTCGACGCCAGGGGCGGTGACACCCCGGTGAGCGACACCGTGACCGGCTTCCCCGGGGCGCCGGGCGTCGTCGAGGGCGTGGCCCGCGTCATCGCCGGTCCCGAGGACGGCGGCAGGCTCGCGCCCGGCGAGATCCTCGTGACGACGCTGACCAACATCGGCTGGACCCCGATGTTCCCCCGCGCCGCCGCCGTGGTGACCGACATGGGTGCTCCGCTGTCACACGCCTCGATCGTCGCCCGCGAGCTCGGCATCCCGGCCGTGGTCGGCACCGGCAATGCGACCATGCGCCTGCGCGACGGCGATCGGATCAGGGTCGACGGCGAGCGCGGCACGGTCGAACTCCTGGAGCGGTGATCCCCGGAACCCCGAACACGCCCGCCTCCTCGGCACCGCCCTGCCTGGCAACCCCGGCGCCCTGAGCTGACGACCTTGGCATCACGGCTTGACCACCCCGCGCCCTGGCCTGACGACCTCGGCACCGCCCGGCTCTACCATCCCAGCGCCGCCCGGCCTGATCACTTCGGGGTC
This sequence comes from Streptosporangium sp. NPDC049046, assembly GCF_040649155.1. Classification (NCBI taxonomy): domain Bacteria; kingdom Bacillati; phylum Actinomycetota; class Actinomycetes; order Streptosporangiales; family Streptosporangiaceae; genus Streptosporangium; species Streptosporangium sp. NPDC049046. The sequence goes on from NZ_JBEZEZ010000019.1 coordinate 169,895, forward strand.
GCCTCCGGTGTGGAATCCGGCCGCCAGGGCCCACCGTGGTCGAGCAGTCGTTCCAACCTCTCCGCGTACGGCCGCCAGTCCAGCCCCCTGTCCGCGGCCCAGGTGTCGTCGTGGCACGTTCGCAGATGGCGCGGATCGGCGTCGCCGAGCACGGTCACCACGTCACCTCCGACACCCTGGGCGCGCATGCGTGTGACCATCTCCAGCGCGCCCCACAGGTTCGTTCCGCTGGCGGGGCCGACCGGGGATCCGATGTCCCTGCGGACGCGGCGGGCCGCGGCCACACTCGCGGCGTCCGGTACGGGGACGACCAGGTCGACGAGGTCGGGGACGAACCCCGGCTCCAGGCGTGGCCGGCCGATCCCCTCGATCCGGGAGGGCATGCCCGTGCCGTAGTCGGCGGCGCCGCTCGCCCAGCCGGGGAAGTAGGCGGAGTTCTCGGGATCGACCACGGCCAGCCGTCCCGGCAGGTCATGGGTGCGCAGGTGGCGGCCGACGGCCGCGGAGGTGGCGCCGGTGCCCGCGCCGACCACGACCCAGCGCGGGCACTCCTCCAACTGCCCGAACAGCTCTTCGGCCAGGCTCCCTCCGCGCCAGTCGACGTCCGCCGCCGAGGTGTAGTGGTCCAGGTAGTGGCCGCCCACCCGCTCGGCCAGCTTCGCGGCCTCCGCGTAGATCGCGAGGGGCGGATCGACGTGCAGGCATCTCCCGCCCAGCCGTTCGACCCCCTCCCCGGACGACCTCTTCGGCATGACGGCGACATACGGCAGGCCGAGCAGCCGGGCGAAGTACGCCTGCGCGACGGCCATCGCGCCACCGGTGGCCTCCACCACGGTGGTGCCCTCCGTGATCAGGCCCGCGGTGATCGCCCGAGCGAAGAGCGCCCGCGCCAGCCGGTGCTTGAGGTTGCCCGTCGGCTGCGCGGACTCGTCCTTCAGCCACAGCCGCACCTCCCATCCGGCGGGCAGCGGGAACCGGCGCAGCGGTGTGGGAGGGGTCCGTTCCCTCTCGCCGTCCAGCTTCGCGATCGCCTCCACCGCCCACGTGCCACCACTCATGACGGCAATCTAGTGCGATTCACCGGTCTGACAGTGACCGAAAAATCCGCGGGGAACGGCCGAATGCGCGGCGCTCGGGCGGGGCGAGGGTGAAGGACCCGGTGAACCAGGCGGCGAGCAGCGCGCGGTCGATCAGCGTCAGGTCGGTGCCCGCCGCGTACTCCCTGGCAGGAGCCGTGAACGTCGCGGAGGTGACGAGCACACCGCGATGACCGGGGTAGGCGTGAAGCGCGCCGAGGAGGTCACGGATCTGGGGTGAACCGACCGAGGTGCCCCAGCGCTTGCACTGGATGACGAAGCGGTCGCCGCCGGGCGCGGTCGCGACGACGTCGACACCGCCGTCACCGCTGCCGCCGACCCTGCGCACCCCGCGAAAGCCCTCTCGCCGCAACAGAGCCTCGACGAGGGCCTCGAACCGGTCACCGGTCATCCGGTCGACGATCTCGAGGCGCGCGTTGACCTCCAGCCATTCCCGCTCCCGGGCCTCGATCACCCGATGACGCAGCAGGAGTGCCCCGGCCAGAGCCACGATCAGCGCGATCGTGCCACCGATCACCAGCGGCCAGTTGGCGATGACGACGTCGACGAGCCACATCCCGACCACGACGAGGGCGATGGCCGCGACCATCCACAGGAACGGGCCGCTGTCGTCCTTGCCCCGGCGTGATCTTCGCCCGCCGGAAGCCCGCCGTCGCGCCGTCCTGGCGGGTGTTCGTCGCCGTGCCATCGTGCACCTCCGGGGGACGAGGTCGGAACGTTGCCGCTGACCCTGCCGACTCTGACAACGGGCACCGACAATTTTCAGGGTGACGTGCCTGGGGCGGGCGTGCCTCAGGGGGAACGCGCTTCGGCGTAACCGGCGGACGTGGAATCACGTCGGCCGCGTCGGATGCGCCCCACCCGTGACGATGCCACGCCCCCTCCGTTCAGGGTCGAGGTCCGGAAGGGCGCGAAGTGTGCCGGGAACCTCACACGTTCCGGGGAGGAGCGGGCGAGTCCTCGGGGAGCGTCTCGCTCGCGCCCCCGACGCCGGCGAGGCGCTCCGCGATGTCGGTGACGAGTGCCGCCTCCCCGTCCTCCGGATGGCGGTGATCCCCGGGAAAGGTACGCAGCTCGAACCCGGAGGCCGCGACGCGGCTCCAGGCGCGCATCTCCCCGTGACTCACGCGCGGGTCTCCCGTCCCCAGGTAGCCGGTGATCGGAACGGTGACCGGCGGGGTGGACGCGGGCCGGTAGGCGTGCAGGAGGTCGTGGTCGGCCCGCAACGCGATCATCGCCAGGTCCATCAGCTCAGGAAAGCGCAGGAGCGTCGGGTCCGCGGCGGCGGCCCGCTGGGCGAGCTGACGGTCACCCACGGGGATCCTTCGCGCGTCGTCCGCGCACAGGTGCGGCGCCGCGTGCGCCGACACCAGCAGCGCCACCGGGGAGATCCGGTACTGTCCGGCGAGCCTGACCGCGACCTCGTACGCGACCACGGCGCCCATACCGTGCCCGAACAGGGCGAGCGGCCGATCCGCGAGAGGGAGCAGCGCCCGGCACACCTGGTCGGCGAGAGGTTCCATGCGGTCGATCGGTCGCTCGCCGACGCGATTCTGCCTGCCGGGGTAACACACGGCGGAGAGCTCGATGTCGGTGGGCAACAGGTCCTGCCACCCCTGGTAGGCGGTCGGGGCACCTCCGGCGTGGGGAAAACAGACGAGGCGCAGGCGAGGCTCGGCGAGCGGGCACTGCCTGCGCAACCACAGGCGGGAGCTCGCCGGGAGGGTCTTTTCGAGCATGTCCCACTCGGGGACGCCTGATTCGGGGACACCCGAACGTGGGATACCGAGATCGGGTCCGAGGACAACGGAATCCGACGTCCCGGAACCCGGGATGTCGAGGTCGGGTCCGAGAGCAACGGAACCCGAGGCTCCGGAGCCCGGAATACCGAGGTCGGGAGCGCTGGGATCAGGAGCTCCCGGACGGGGACGACCTGGCCTTCGAGGGCCGAGCTCCGGGCCCGCTGGACCGGGGCCGGGAAGGCCCGGGTCGGGACCGGGGATTCCGGAACCCGGGCCTCCGGGATCGGGGATTCCAGGACCGGGACCTCCGGGAGCAGGACCTCCAGGACCCGGGATTCCAGGACCGGGGACGGCCGGGTCGGGAAGGCCGGGGCCGGGAGCGCCCGGCCTCGGGAAACCGCGTCTCGCCCTGCCGTCAACCGGTTCGAACCCGTGCATGCTTCCCCTTAGCGGTTATGGACGGCCGCTCGGCGGCTACGGAACTGTTCGGTCAGCACCGCCACGTGCTCGCGCCGGTAGCCCTGCTCCATCGCCCTCAGCACGCGTTCGCGCATCACCGCGAGGTAGGACTGGTCGATCCCCGCCCGCTCCGCGATGCCCGCCAGGTTGTTGAGGACGTCCAGGTGCGAGGTGAGCGGGGCCTGTTCGAAGGTGTAGTCGCGGCGCGCGATGAGGCCGAGTCCGACGCAGATCGTGTTCCGGAAAGCGGGGTCGTAGAGCGGCACGGACTCCGCGAATTCGTGAAGGGGGACGCCGATGCTCTCCGCGATGGCCGAGCATTCGAGGAAACCGCTGAGGAACGCGTAGTGGAAGGCGCTGGAGACGACGTGGTATGCCTTGGCGTAGACGGGGTCGGCGCCCAGGCGCACCTGCTTGCCGGACAGCGCCTCGGTCACGCCCGCCAGTTTCTTGAAGTCCTCGGCCGCCCCGCTGTAGACGGTGAAGCAGTCTTCGGTGCCGATGGCGTCCGGGTAGTTGAGGATCGCGGCCTCCAGATATCTGCCTCCGGCGGCCTCCACCCGCTCGCGCAGGGGGGCGACGTCGTCGGGAACACCTCCGGCGCTCTGGACGACGAGCTTTCCGGAGAGGTCGGCCCCGGCCTCGTCGAGGACCGCGTGGGTGATCTCGTAGTTGAGAAGACACAGCAGCACGATCGGGGAGGTCTCGATCGCCTCGGCCACCGTCGCGTGGAGGTGAACGTCCCTTCCCGCGAGTCTCGCCGAGTGTTCCGGCGTACGGTTCCAGACCGAGACCTCCAGGCCGGAGTCGACGCAGGCCCGTACGATCGCGGAGCCGGTCACGCCGGTCCCGACGACCGTCACATCCGTCATGGCACCACTCCATCCTGGTGAAGGTCATGCCGACCCCGTCGACCTCGATGACGTCCGCCCGCTCGGCGAAGGTGTCGAACCGCCGTGCGGTGCCGAATGTAAGGCGAATTACGCCATTAGTCATAAATCGCCGGTCGCGCTAATACGTCGGCCGAGCGAAACATTAGCAGCGGACGCGGGAACAGTCGATGACCTCGAATATTTGGTTCCCACCATGCAAGGTCAACATTTCCACGGATATCAGCCTTGACGTCCCACCCTTTCGCCATAACGCCATCCTCCAGCAAAGGACATCAAAAACCACCCCCCTCGACTCTCCATTTTCAGGGGCCACAGGCATTCTGGCCACGCAAATCATCTGTTTCAAAACAAGGAATCAGCAAATATCGATATTCCTCCCAGATGAGTATTTATGCTCATCTGGGAGGTCGGTGACCCATGACCGGCAGGTGTCATGCGCCCCGTCCGGCCAGATCACCCGGTCCCGCCGCCGCCGGCCCGGTGGCGGCCGAGTACCGCGGCGATCGGCAGGGAGACGGCCAGGCCACTGAGCAAAAACGCGGCCAGTGCCCCCAGCACGGCCGGTGAATCGTCGAAGGCGAGACCGACGGCGGCCAGGGCCGGACCGACGTTGCGTACCGCTGTGACGCCTCCCATGGTGCTGCGGCGCTGCGGTGTGCCGGTGGCCAGCAGCGAGCCCGTGGCGAAGGCCGTGACGGCCAGGACGAATCCCGCCAGCAGGGTGCGTGAACCGGTCAGCGCGGCGATGTCTCGCCAGTTGCCCAGCAGCATGCCCGCCAGCACGATCAGGAACGACATGTTCGACACCGCCACCGCGGCCGGATGCCACGAGCGCGCCATGGCCGGCGCGTAGTGGCGCGTGATCAGCCCGACGGCGAACGGGATGAGCTGCAGGACGGCCACGGTCCGCACCAGGGCGGCGACGTCCAGGGAGACGCCCCCGCCGACGTTCGCCGCGGTGAGGACGACGTTGACCGTCGGACCGAAGGTGAGGCTGCCGACGGCGGCCAGCAGCACCTGCATCGCCGCGCCCGCGACCACGTCTCCCTTTTGAACCATGCCCAGCTTCGCCCCGAACGGCCCGCCCGGGGAGGAGGCGATCAGTACCGTCGCGACGAAGGCCGCCGTGGGCAGGCTGAACAGGGTGGCGACACCCCAGCCCAGCAACGGGACGGCGATCAGGTTGGCCGTCAGTGCGAGTACCAGCAGCAGGGGGGCGGTCAGGATCGCGCGTAGCGCCGGCAGAGTGGTTCCCAGGCCTGCGGCGAACATGGTGGCCGCGATGAAGATCACCGTGATCGCGGTGAGCAGCAGATGCAACGCGTCCATGATGCTCCCGCCTCGATGGCTTTCGCGGATGACCTGCCCGAAGCGGTGCCGTCCGTCTGTTCTGCCGGTTCTTTGATCAGTCTTCGAGGTCGCCGAGCCAGCGCAGGGCGCTCAGCGAGGGCAGAAAGCAGTACTCGCCGCCGCGCGTGACGACGAACCGCGGCAGACCCTGCAAACGTCGCCGCAGCGGCCTGCGGGGGATGGTGAAGTCGCCGGAGCCGATGACGGGGTCACGCGCGTCGCCCCCGCCGAAGAAGACGCCGTCGTTCAACCATTCGGACTGGACGAACTCGAACTGCCGTCCCAGGTGCGCGCCGATGAAGGCGAACATCAGGCCGCGGTCGGTCCCGTCGTCCTCCAGGACGCCGTCGGGCAGCGGCGGGCCGTAGACGGTGCCGCGCCGGATCATCCGGTGCAGCCGCGGCACGCCCGCCACCGCCGCGTCGCGGGGGTTGCCCCGGCGGATGTGACTGCCGCCGGGGGTGATGAAGCCCGCCGGGTCGTCCTGCCGATAGAGGAAGCTGTTGCGGTAGGGGTCGGTGTCGAGGGTGGGATCGTCGCGCTCCGGGCTGAGCGCGAGGGGCGCTCCGCTACGCCAGCGCCCCATGATCTTCGCCGCCAGCAGTTCCTCGTCCGCCGGATCGGCGGCGTTGTCCCGCAGGTAGCGGCGGAAGACGCCGACGCGCTGGTGGAGTTTACGGAAGGCCGCGTAGCTGCCGTTGCGTCCCAGCACCTCGGGCCGGAGGGTCTGGACGCCGCCGAGCTCGTCGGGGTAGCCGAGTATGAACTCTCCCGCCTTGAGCGGGACCTCCAGCGTGTTGGAGCCCGGAATGCCGCTGCCCTCGACGGCCGGGTGGCTGATGCCGTCGCGGTAGCCGAACGGTTCGGTCTCGGTGGGCAGCGCGTGGCAGTCCTGGCGCCAGATCGCGGTGATGCCGGGCAGCGCGTGGTAGGCGGGGCGGGCCCGGTCGATCGCCTCCCGCAGGCGGGCGCTGTCGGGGGCGAGGGCCACCAGCACCACGTGGACGTCGGGCGTGCCCAATGGCTTCTCCCAGTTCTCCGGGGCGCTGTCGCCGATGTCGCCCAGCGCTTCGGCGCGGGCGGCCATGCCCTGGCGGAACTCCCAGGCGAAGGTCTCCAGCGACTGCCGCGGCACGCCCAGTGCCGCCAGACCGTGATAGGTGAGCGCGACGCTGACCCAGGTCTCGCCCAGAGGGCTGACGGTGTCGGCGGCCGAGGTGACCACCGCGGCAAGGCGCCGTATCAGCTCCCGCCCGTGCGCGCGCTCATCGATGCGGAACAGGACGTAGGTCGCGGCGTACGGGCTCGGCCGGGGGCTGAGCACCCCACGCTGGATGTCGTGCAGGTCGAGTTCGGGTGCGATGTGGGTCTGTGCGGTCACGGCCGCCACCTGCCTTCCCGGGCGTTACCTCGCCGCGACGATGTTCTTCCAGAAGGTGCGCAGGCTCTCATCGCCGCCGAACAGCGAGCTGAAGATCGTGGAGTCGGCCAGCAGCACGTCGCCGGCCCGCTGTCCGCCGGGAGGCATCCACAGGAACATGTTGAACTCGGTGTTACCGGCTTCGGTGAACGGGTGCGGCGGCCTGGAGGGGTCGATCGGCTGCCTGCCCAGCACGTGGACGACGTCCGGCGCATCGGTCGTCACGGCGTAGTGCGGCAGGTGCATGTGGAAGTTGAAGGTGCTCACCCCCTCCAGCCACCCCTTGGTGTCAAGGTCCCGGTTGATCGACAGCGGTGCGATCTTCTTGTTTTCCTGTACGGCGGGCCGCAGCCCGTAGCGGTTTTCCACCGGCACGCCCAATCCGGCCATCAGGCCGCGGACGTAGCAGGCGAAACGCTGCTGCCGGGGCACCAGCGCATCACCGTGATGGTGGTATTCGGCGTCGCGCACGGCCAGATCGTCGGAGGCTCCGACGTCGTGGTGCGGCCCCAGCACCAGGCAGGTTCCCTCCCGGGACAGGAACTCCCGCAGCGCCTCGACCTCCCCGGGCTCGGCGTCCTGCCCGGTGACCATGTGGTCCAGGCCGAAGACGAACAAGGTGTCGGTGTCGGCCAGTACCCGCTCGTCCAGCACGGTGCGGAAACCGGCCTGGTCGATGCGCTGGTACACCGGCACGGGGTGGCCGGTGCTCTCCTCGACGAACTGCTGGAAGGGGGCCCAACCCCAGAAGAACAGCTCCAGCGCTCCGGCGATGCCCTGCTGGAAACACCGCGGATCAGACCAGCGGGGCTCCTCATAGGTCGGCCAGTTCACCCGCCGCACCTCGGTCATCGTGGAGAACCGGTTGTCGAGCTCGGCCGTGTTCCTGCCCGCCTCGGCCGGATAGCTCCACGACACGTAGATGCTCACCCGCCGCCCGCCGGGGGTGTAGGGGCGCGATGCGTGGTTCTGGTTGTAGACGCGGGCGGTTCTGGGCTGGCTCATCTGGCCTCCGATCGGCAGCGGGACACACCGGGCACCGGCCCGGCCTCCCCGGTCCTCACTGCATCTGGTCGAGCATCTCCGACAGGGCGCCCTTGATCCGCAACGCCTTCTTGATCTCGTCTGCGGTGACGTAGGGGTACTCCCCGTACTCGATGAAGCTGGGACAGTGGTGCTCGCGGACGAACCTGACGAACGCCTCCGGGTTGGTCTTCCAGTCCTCGGGGAAGCCCACGAGGTTCTCGAAGGTCGTGCTGACCCCCGACCGGCTGAACAGCGCGACGGCGTCCTCGGTGTACTTGTCGAAATCGGTGTCGAAGATCCCCTGATACATGAAGCGCCTGTCGTCGTCGAACAGCACCCAGCGCAGATAGTGCAGCTTCAGCGGTGCCAGCAGATGCGGATCGGCCTCCAGCGCCTTGGCCAGCGTGTGACCGTGGTTCCTGAGCGCCTCAGCCCGCCCCGGCTTGACGTCGGCGATGATCGTGAACCCGTAACACGCCGGGGTGCGCGGAAAGACGGGACCGTACTTGCCCTGTTCGAGGTGGTCGGTCTCCTTGGGGATGACCATCGCCTTGGGCGTGATGTCCATGCCTGCTCCTCCGTCACCAGCCAGGGGGGAGCAGGTCGAAAGCCGTCTGACCTGCAGAATTATCGCATACCGTCGGGTCTTCGGCCCGGCAGGCGCGGCCGGATCGGCTCACAGCGGCCATCCGTCGCGGGCAGCAGGGGCTCGATCCGTTGCCAAGGCCTTGTCGGTCGGCTCACCTCGTCGCACCACGAACGATGGTCCAACCGCATCCACCGTGATCATTTATCAGATATCACCTAGGGGCCTCTCACGCGCCTGTGCTGGAAAACCCGGTCCCCGGCACAGGCCGTACGGAGATCAGACGGCCTGCGAGGTCGCGGCCTCGGGGCGCGGGTCGGCGAGGCTCACGCCGGTGGGACCGCCTGTGTCGGGCATTTCGACGTCGTCACGGGGTCGTGCGCCCCAGTGCGGGGGTGAGCGAGATCGGCCCTGCGGACAGGTGCCGGCCTCGGGGGACGGGGTCGACCAGGATGCCGTCGTGGACCACCACCCGGCCGCCGACCAGGACGGTCCGCGGCCTGCCGGTGAGGGTCATGCCCTCGTACGGCGTGTAGTCCGTCGCCATGTGCAGGTCGCCGGCGCTCACCCGCCACCGGGCGGCCGGATCCCAGATCGCGATGTCGGCGTCCGAGCCCGGCATCAGCGTGCCCTTGCGCGGATACAGGCCGTTGGTCCTGGCCGGATTGGCGGCGGTCAGCTCGACGAACCGGGTGGCGGGCAGCCCGGCCCCGGCGACGTACTCGGAGAAGATCACCGGTAGCCGGGTCTCCACCCCGGGCAGGCCGTTGGGCATGGCCCGCACGTCGGTGCGCCGCGACTCCTTCTGCGCCACGTCGTAACAGCAGTGGTCGCTGCCGATGGTGGTGATCTCCCCGGTGAACAGGTGGCGTCCCAGCGCGTCGACCGCCTGGCGGGAGCGGAGCGGCGGGCAGCAGACGAACCGCTCGGGGGCGGGACCGTCATAGTTGCCGTCGTCCAGCACCAGGTGGTGGGCGACCGACTCGGTGAACGCCGGCACGCCGCGCCGCCTGGCCGCCGCCACCAGCTCGACCGCCTCGGCGGTGGACTGGTGCACGAAGTAGACCGGTGCCGACAACGACTCGGCGATGGCCAGCACCTCGGCCACCGAGGCGGTCTCGGCCAGTTCGGGACGGGTCGCGGCCATGTGCTCGGCGCCGATCCTGCCACTCGCCGCGCACCGCTCCTGGGTGTCCTCGACGATGTGGTTGGCCTCGCAGTGGATCACCACCATGCCGCCCAGGTCGCGCAGCGTCCTCATGGTCCGCAGGATGGTGTCCTCGCCCGCCATGGTCTCACCGCGGTAGGTGGTGAACATCTTCACCGTGGGCATGCCGTCCGCGACCAGCGCGCCGAGCTGGCCGGGCACGCTCTCGTCCCACTCCACGACGCAGGCGTGCAGGGCGCTGTCGCACAGGCCCCGATCGGCCTTGGCCCGCTGGGCGTACGCCGCGTCGGCGGGTGCCTGGCCTGGCCGTGGGATGGCGAAGTCCACGATCGTGGTGGTGCCGCCGAACACCGCGGCCGTCGTGCACGCGGTGTAGTCGTCGAGTGAGGTGAACTCGCCGGAGGTGAAGCCGACGTGGCAGTGCGGGTCCACCCCGCCCGGCATGACCAGCCGCCCGGTCGCGTCGACCTCGGCCGCGCCGCCCGGCGCGGGTGTGCCCGGCTCGGCCAGGGCGACGACGACGCCGCCCGCCACGAACACGTCGGCGGGAGCGGACCAGCCCGCCTCGACCACCGTGCCGCCTCGCACGACCAGCTCGGCGTCTCTCATCCGGTCGCGCCCTGCGTCCGGCCGGACGCGAGATAGGCGCGCCAGCCGCCGGCCGTACTGATGTCGGTGACCCCCGGCAGGCTCAGCGACTCGTCGCGCATCCGCATGGAGAGCGATCCGCTGCCGTCGGAGAGCTCGATCACGCTCAGCTCCAGTTCCTCGGGCTCGTTCGGCAGCAGATGCTCGCGCAGGATCCGGTAGCTCACCTCGTACAGCTCGCCGGGGACGACGTGCCCGTCGGAGGTCACCGGGTACAGGCCGGGGAACTCGTCGCGTACCGAGTAGAAACAGTAGCGGGGTGCGGTCTCGACGGGTCCGACGAACACCGCGCCGCTCAGCGCGGTGTTCAGGCTGCCGCCCGACATCGCCTGGCCGTTGACGAACATCCGCAGATTCTCCACGGGTCCTCCTTCAGTACTGGGGTTCGGCCGCGCGGCGGGCACGCTCGGCGGCGGGGTCGGGGATCGGGACGGCCGCCAGCAGCGACCGGGTGTAAGGGTGCTCCGGCGCCTCGTACACCTGCTCCCGGGTGCCGATCTCGGCGAGCCGTCCCTGCTCCAGGACCGCGATCCGGTCGCAGAGGTAGTAGACGACCGCCAGGTCGTGCGCGATGAACAGGATCGACAGGTTCAGCCGCAGCCGCAGGTCCCGGAGCAGGTTGAGCACCTGGGCCTGGACCGAGACGTCCAGGGAGGAGATCGGCTCGTCGCAGATGAGCAGCCGGGGCTCGACCGCGAGGGCTCTCGCGATGGCGATGCGCTGGCGCTGGCCTCCGGAAAACGACCTGGGGTAGCGGTCCAGGTGCTCGGCGGACATGCTCACCGTCTCCAGCAGGGTCGCCGCGCGCTCCCTGCGCCGGCGCCGGTCCGGTTCGAGGCCGTGCACGGCGAGTGGCTCCTCAAGCAGCTCGGCCACGGTCATCCGGGGGTTCAGCGACGAGTACGGGTCCTGGAACACCATCTGCATCTCGCGGCGCAGGGAGCGCAGTTCCCGGCGTCCGGCCGCCAGCACGTCGCGTCCGCCGAGTTCCACCCGGCCGGAGTCGGGTTGGGTCAGCCGCGCCACGCACCGCGCGGTGGTGGACTTTCCTGAGCCCGACTCCCCCACCAGGCCGAGCACCTCGCCCGGCATCATGTCGAAGGAGACGTCGTCCAGCACCCGCCTGCCCTCGAACGTCTTGACCAGGTTTCGCACCCGCAGCAGGGGCTCGCTCACGACGGGCTCACCGTTCCCTCCTCGGCCGTCTCCACCGCGGAGCCGATGGTGGCCAGCGGCCTGGACAGGTCTCCCCCGATCCTGGGCACGGCCGCGAGCAGCGCCCTGGTGTAGGGGTGCCGGGGCGCCGCGTAGATCTCCTCGACCGGGCCGCTCTCCACCGCCAGGCCGTGGCGCATCACCACCACCCGTTCGGCGAACCCGGCCACGATGCCCAGATCGTGGGTGATCAGCAGCACCGCCATGTCCCGCTCGTCGGCCAGCTCGTGCAGCAACCGCAGTACCTGTGCCTGGACCCGCACGTCGAGTGCGGTGGTCGGCTCGTCGGCGATGAGCAGCGCGGGTTCCGCGATGATCGCGATGGCGATCACCACCCGCTGCCGCATCCCGCCGGAGAACTGGTGAGGGTAGTCGTCGAAGCGCTGCTCGGCGTCGCGCACACCCAGCCTGGAGAGCAGCTCGACACCGCGCCGCCTGGCGACCTTCTTGGACACCCCTCGGATGACCAGCGGCTGCGTGATCTGCCAGCCGATCGTCATCACCGGGTTGAGCGAGGCGAGCGGGTCCTGGAAGACCAGGCCGACCCCCGAACCGCGGATCTCGCGCATCCGGCGCGGCGGCAGCGCCAGCAGGTCGGTGCCGTCCAGCTCGATCCGCCCGGACAGCGTGGCGTCGGCGTCCAGCCGCAGCACGGCACGCGCGGTGACCGACTTGCCGGAGCCCGACTCGCCGACCAGCGCGACCTTCTCGCCGCGGGCCAGTTCCAGGTCGACGCCGTGCACGACCTCCACCGGCCCCTCGGTCCCGGGAAAACTCGCCCGCAGATCTCGTACGGCGAGCAGTGGTGTGTCCTTCATCGGCCGGCCCCCTCGCGGATCGTCGGGTCGTTGCGCACCCGCAACCAGTCGCCCAGCAGGTTGAAGGAGATCGCGGTCAGCATGATGGCGAGGCCGGGGAAGGCCACCGCCCACCAGCCGTTGGTGAGGTTGTTGGCCGCCGCGGCGATCATCGCACCCCATTCGGCGGACGGCACCTGCGCGCCGACGCCGACGAAGGACAGGCCGGAGATGACCAGCATCACCGCGGCGACGTCCAGCGTGGTCTGCACGTACAGGGTGTTCAGCGCGTTGGGCAGGATGTGCCGGAAGACGAGACGGGTTCTGGAGACCCCGAGCATCCTGGCCGCGTCGACGTACTCGGCGTCCTTGACGTCGCGGACCAGCGTGCGCACCAGCCGCGCGTAGCCGGGCCACCAGGTGAGGGAGAGGGCGATCACCGCGGACTGCAGGCCCGAGCCGAGCGCGGCGGCCAGGCCGAGGGCCAGGATGATCGACGGGAGCGAGAGGCCGATGTCGGTGATTCGCATCAGCACCTCGTCGACGACCTTCCCGCCGAGGGCCGCGACCGTACCGATCACGGTCCCGATCAGCGCCGCGGCGACGATCACGATCATCGTGGCGGGCAGGGTGACCCGCGCGCCGGACAGCACCCGGCTGAGCACGTCACGGCCGCTGGCGTCGGTGCCGAACCAGTGGTCGCCCGAGGGGGGCAGCAGAGCCTTGGACAGGTCGACCGCGTAGGGGTCGTGCGGCGCGATCAACGGCCCGATGACGGCGAGGACCACCATCGCCACGGCCACCGTCACCGCGACGCGCTCGACGATCGGGACGCGGGGCAGGCTACGGCGGCGCGTGCCGGCGTGCGCCGTGGCGCCGGCGCTCACGCGTTCACCTCCGCGAGAGAGGGTACGGCCGGCTCGCCCGTGCGGCGCTTCGTCCTGCGCAGCCGTGGGTTGAGCCAGAGCTGGACCAGGTCCACGGCGATGTTCGCCACCACGAAGACCACTCCGATCACGAGAACCGTGCCGATCACGGTGTAGAGGTCGCTCTGCAGGACGGCGGCGACCGCCTGGGCGCCGATGCCGGTCCTGCCGAAGATGGATTCCACCAGGACCGTGGAACCGAGCATCCAGCCGAGTTGCATGCCGAGAATCGTGCTCGCCGGGACCATGGCGTTGCGCAGGCCGTGCCGTACCACCACACGGAGTTCCGAGGCGCCGGTCGCCCTGGCCAGCGTGATGTAGTCGGAGTCCAGCGTGGTGATCATCGAGGAACGCACCGTGCGGGCCACCACCGCGACGAACGAGGCGGCCAGGGTGAGGGCGGGGAGTACCAGGTGTTGCAGGGCGTCGCCGAAGGCGGCCAGGTTCCCGCTGAGCAGCGCGTCCAGCGAGGTCATCCCGGTGATCCTCGGCACGTCCTGGCCGAAGGCGAGCTGGCCGGTCAGCGGCAGCAGCCTGAGTTCCGCGGCGAAGACGAGCTGAAGCATGAGTCCCAGCCAGAAGACCGGGACCGCCGCGCCCAGCAGGGCGATGAGCCGGGCCGCGATGTCGGCCGACCCGCCTCGGCGGTAGGCGGCGTACACGCCCAGCGGTACCGCCACCACGACGTTGATCGCCATCGCGGCGAGCACGAGTTCCACCGAGGAGGGCAGCATGGCCGAGATGTCGTCGAGCACGGGCCGCTGGGTGAACACCGAGATGCCCAGGTCGCCGTGGAGCAGCCGGTCCAGATACCCCGTGAACTGATGCCACAGCGGCTGGTCGAGGCCGAGCTCGATCCGTACCCGTGCCACCTGTTCGGCGGTCGCGTTACGCCCCGCGGCGGTCCTGGCCGGGTCGCCGGGCAGTACCTGGGTCATCAGAAAGGTGACGACGGCCAGGCCTGCCAGAACGACGACGCTGGTCACGAGCCGCCGTAGCAGGAAACGAGCCATGGGGTACCTCCCCTCAGTGGTGATCTCCGATGATGGGCGGGCTCGGCGCGAAGGTTCGCGCCGAGCCCGGCGGGTCAGCCGACCTGCACCTGGTAGACGTCCACGGTCTGGTGGTGCGCGGGGTCATAGGCGTAGCCGGTGAGCCCTTCGCGGTGAACCGTCACGTACTGCGGGTTGGACATGTTGACCGAGGGGTGATCGGCCGCGATGGTCTGCTGGGCCTCCTTGTAGAGAGCGCAGCGGGCCTCCTCCTCCGTCAGCTTCTGAGCGTCCTCGACCAGCTTGTCGACCTTGGGGTTGTCGTAGCCGCCGCTGTTCTGCCCGTTGTTGATGAACTTCGAGTTGAACTGCAGGTGCAGCACGGAGTCGGGGTCCGGGTAGGGCGGGAAGCCGTAGATCATGCCGAGGTCGGGCGTGGTCTCGTTGCTCTTGAGCATCTCGACGTACTGCGGGTAGGTGACCGCCGACAGTTCGACCTTCACCCCGATCTTGGCGAGGTCAGACTGGAGCAGCGTGGCCGCCTGTTCCATCTCGGCGGTGGCCTTGAGGTAGCTCATCGTGAGCGTGACGTTCTTCAGGCCCGCGGCGTCCAGGATGCTCTTGGCCTTCTCCAGGTCGTAGCCCGCCTGCGCGACCGTGGGGTCGGCGCAGGCCATGGTGCCCGCCAGCACTCCGACGGCCTTCTTGCCCGCGCCCTTGAGGATGGCCGACTGGTGCTGGTCGTAGTCGTAGGCGTAGGTGATCGCCTCGCGCAGCGCCTTGTCGGCCGTCGGCGAGTCCTTCATCTTGAAGAAGGTGTAGAGCTGCACGTTGGTGTCGGCCTTGTCCACCACGTAGCCGGCGCTTTCGAGACCGGCCCAGTCGTTGGGGTCGATGTCCATCGCGATGTCCACGTCACCGTTGCTCAGCGCCGTCTTCTGGGTCGCGGCCTGTGGCAGGTAGCGGATCACCACGTCCTTGGCCTGGTTGGTGAAGCCACCCCAGTAGCCGTCGTGCCGGGTGAACTTGGCCTCCTGGTTGGGGGTGTAACCGACCAGCTTGTACGGCCCGGACCCCGCGCCGTTGGCCGCCAGCCACTGGCGGCCGTCGTCGGAGCCGGCGTTGGCCTCCACCAGCTTGGAGTTGAGCAGGTAGACCCGCGACAGCGCGCCCAGGAACGGCGCGTAGGCCTGCTTCAACGTGACCGTCAGATGGGTGTCGTCGACGACCTCGGCGGAGTCGTAGGCGGTCAGCAGCGACGCGACGCCCATCTGGAGTTTGGTGATCCGGTCCATCGTGTACTTCACGTCGGCGGCGGTGAGCTTGGTGCCGTCGTGGAAGGTCACGTCGTCGCGGAGCGTCAGGTCGAGGGTCTTGCCGTC
The DNA here is from genome assembly GCF_040649155.1 of Streptosporangium sp. NPDC049046. Lineage (NCBI taxonomy): Bacteria > Bacillati > Actinomycetota > Actinomycetes > Streptosporangiales > Streptosporangiaceae > Streptosporangium > Streptosporangium sp. NPDC049046. The sequence continues at coordinate 185,596 of NZ_JBEZEZ010000019.1, forward strand.
CTTGGAGAACGTCCACTCGGTGGCCACGGCGGGGTCGAGCACGCCGCCCTTGCCGTACTTGACCAGGGTGTCGTAGGCGGGGATGGACACCTCGTCAACGGTCGAGTTGTCGGCCTGGACAGGGTCGAAAGTGGCCGGCGGCTCGTTCTCCGCGATGATCAGTGTCTGCTTGCGGAGGTCGGAGCCACCGGAGGCGCCGGAGCCGCCCGAACCGCTCTGGCCGCAGGCCGCGAGGGCCAGCGCGCCGACGAGCAGTACGGAGGTCAGGCCCAGCTTGCGCTTTCGGCCACGTGCCGCCGGGGTGGCGGGGGGTCGGTGCACTTTCGTCTACCCTTCGCTCTTGGGTCGGGCGGCCCTGGCCGGCGTGGGCCGCCAGCCGTCGCCGTCCACGATCACGCCATAGGACTGCTCCGCGGCCTCGGCGCCGACGTAGCCGTTGAGTACGTCGGCCACCACCGCGGCCGGGTCGCGGTCGAGAGGGTCGCCGTAGCCACCGCCTCCGGCGGTCCGGTTCACGAACCGGTCGCCGGCCTTCATGTCGGCCCTGTACATGCCGACCCGCTTGGCCCGATCGGTGTCGGGCCACAGCACCATCTCGCTGGGCTCGGGCTCCTGGCCGCCGTCCAGCGCCCAGGGCCTGGTCTTGCTCTTCTTCTTCATCGACAGCACCTCGCCGTCGGCGAGGTAGCGGACCTGCCTGAGCACGCCGACGCCGCCGCGGAACCTGCCGGCGCCACCGGAGTCGGGAATCAGCTCCAGTCGCTCGTGGAACACGGTGGACTTGTGCTCCAGCACCTCGACGGGGGTGTTCCTGACGACGCTCTGGGAGGGGTGCTGCTGGGCGTTCGCGCCGTCGCGGTCCTTGCGCGCCCCCCAGCCGATGCCCTCGTTGTTGCTGATCACGAAGTCCGCGCCGGTGCGCGGGTCACGGCCGAGCGCCATGAAGCCCGGCTCGTCACCACCGGAGGAGGCGGGGATCGAGTCCATCACCTGGGCCAGTGCCTTGTGGATCAGCTCGAACGCGACGATGGCGCTCCACTGGGTGAAGGTCGCGGCCGGGTAGACGGCGTGGAAGAAGTTGCCGGGATCGGCCTTGACCTCCAATGCCCGGTAGTGTCCGGCGTTGGAGGGCTCCCTGGGCGTGGTCAGCTCCTTGAAGATGGCCTTGCCCAGGCTCTCGGTGGAGCCGATCGGCAGGTTGACCGGGCCGGCCACCGCGCCGTCGGAGCCGTTGAAGTCGACCTCCATCCGGTCGCCGTCGATGGTGACCTTGACCTCCATCCGGATCAGGTCCTCGGTGATGCCGTCGTCGTCGCAGTAGTCGAAGGCCGTCCAGGTGCCGTTGGGCAGCGCGGCCAATGCCTTGCGCGCGACCCGATCACCGTGTTCGATGACCTGCCTGATGGCCTGGTCGACGGTCTCGCCGCCGAACTTCTCCCAGACCTGCGCCAGCCGGTTCTCGCCGGTGCGCAGGGCGGCGAGCTGGGCGTGGAAGTCGCCGATGGTCAGGTCGGGCAGCCGGGAGTTGAACCGGATGAGCTCGACGATGTCGCGGACCACCTCACCGCGGCTCACGATCTTGGTGCCGGGGAAGATGAGTCCTTCCTGGTGCATGTCGGTGGAGTCCAGGACGTAGCCCGGGGACTTGGCACCGAGGTCCATCCAGTGCGCGCGCACCGCGAGGTAGGCCGCGGGGCCCTCGTGCCCGTCGCGGAAGACCGGCGCGAAGAGCATCGCGTCGTAGGAGTGCGCGCCGCTCCAGTACGGGTAGTTCAGCAGGTAGACGTCGCCGGGTGCGAAGTTCTCCCGGCCGACGTACTCCACGCCCTTGACGATGGCGTGGTCGTTGGCGCCGAGGAACGAGGTGATCCCCGCGGCCTCGGCGGTCAGGTCCAGGTCGGCGTTGTAGATCGAGATGCCGAAGTCGAGCACCTCGTAGATCACCGGGTTGAAGGCCGCCCGCACCAGAGTGCGGCGCATCTGCTCGCCCACCGAGACCAGGTAGTTGCGGATCACCTCGACGGTCGCGCCGTCCAGACGCTCAGGGCTGTTCACAGGGTTCCTCCGGTACCGGTCACCAGCAGCTGTCCGTAGGTGTCGACGGTGAGCCGCTGATCACCGAAGATCACCGTCGTCGAGGTGCCCTCCTCGACGATCGCCGGGCCGCTCACCTCGTGGCCGGGCGCCAGAGTCGTCCGGTCGTAGACCGGGAACACGGCGGTCTCGCCGGTGGCGACGTCGAAGGCGGGCCGCTCGCCGACCGCCTCGGGCCCACCGGGGCCTGCGGGCGCCCACTCGCGCAGCGCCGGCTTGGCCAGCCGTCCCACCGCCCGCACCCGCAGGGTGAGGATCTGCCCGGTGTCGGCCATCGCGTGGCCGTAGCGCGCCTCGTGCTGGGCGTTGAAACGGGCCAGCACACTCGCCGCGGTGTCACCGGGCTGCAGGTCGATGCCGAGGCTGTGCTCCTGACCGTGGTAGCGGATGTCCAGCCTGCGGATCAGGGTGCGGTCCTCGGGCTTGATGCCCTGCGCGGACAGCACCTCGTCGCCCTGCGCCTCCAGGTCGGCGAACTCGCTCTCCAGGACGGCCAGGCTCTCGTCGCTGAGGGAGCGCAGCACGGTGGCGGCGAACTCGTACTCCAGGTCGGACATCAGCATGCCGAAGGCGGAGAAGGCGGCGGGCACCTGCGGGACGATCGTGGTGGCGATGCCCATCTCCCTGGCGAGCATCGGGCCGAGCAGCGGTCCGGCGCCGCCGATGGCGAGCAGCGCGAACTCGCGCGGATCCAGCGCCCGCTCCACGGTGATCTCGCGCAGCGCGCCGACCATCCGGGCCAGCAGCACCCGGAAGACGCTCGCGGCGGCCTGCTCCACGCTCACCCCGAGGGGAACGGCCAGTTTGGCCTCGACCGCGGCGCGGGCCGCCTCCGCGTCGATGCTCATGTCGCCGCCGAGGAACGCGGCGGGGTCCAGGTAGCCGAGCACCAGCGCGGCGTCGGTGACGGTCGGCTCGGTACCGCCCGCGCCGTAGGCCACCGGCCCCGGCACGGCGCCCGCGCTGTGCGGACCGACCTTGAGCAGTCCCTCGTCGATCCAGGCGATCGAGCCTCCGCCCGCGCCGACGGTACGGATGTCGAAGATCGGAATGAGCAGCGGGAAGCCGTCGATGCCCGCCTCGTGCACCTCGCCCGGCTCGCCCTCCTCGATGACGCAGCAGTCCACGCTGGTGCCGCCGACGTCGAAGGAGATCAGCTTGGGCAGCCGCTGCTCGCGGGCCAGGAAGGAGGCGCCCACCACTCCCCCCGCGGGGCCGGACAGCACGGTCATCAGCGGGGCGCGGCGGGCCAGTTCCGCGGTCATCGCGCCGCCGCCCGAGCGCATGATGTGCAGCGGGTGGGTGAGTCCCGCCTCGGTCAGCCTCGCCTCCAGGGTGCCGATGTAGTCGCTCAGCACCGGCCGGATGTAGGCGTCCAGGGTGACGGTGCTGGTCCGCTCGTACTCGCGGTACTCGCGGGTGATGTCGGTGGAGACCGAGATCGACACGTTCGGGTAGAGCTCGCGCAGGATGCGCGCCGCCCGCCGCTCGTGCTCGGGGTTGGCGTAGGAGTGCAGGAAGCAGATGGCGAGCGAGGCCAGTCCCTGCTCCTCGACCAGGATCCGGCCTGCCTCGCGCACGGCGTCCTCGTCCAGGTCCTGCACCACGTCGCCCTGCGCGTCGATCCGGCAGGGTACGCCGATCCGCCGGCGGCGCGGCACCAGTGGCGGCGGCGGCGCGTAGGAGAAGTCGTACATGTGCTGGCCGGGGACGTTGGCTCGGGCGATCTCCAGCAGGTCCCTGAAGCCCTCGTTGGTGATGATGCCGAGGTCCGCGCCGCGGCGCTGCAGGATCGCGTTCAGGCCGAGCGTGGTGCCGTGGACGAACGCCTCCACCCCGTCCAGCCGGGTGGCGAGACCCCCCACCGCGTCCAGGACGCCCTGGGCGGGAGCGCCCGGGGTGGTCGAGGCCTTGTGCAGCCGGATCTCTCCGGTCTCCTCGTCGTAGGCGATCGCGTCGACGAACGTTCCGCCGATGTCCACGGCGAAGCGGGTACGGCCGGCCGGAGTGTCGGGGGAGTTCACAGGGCGCCTCCAGGGACCTGCTGCGGGGCGGGGACGACCGGCAGGTCGTCGCGGACGATCCGGCCGGCCTGCATGACGAAGGGGATACGGCGCAGCGCGGAGACGTCGCTCAGCGGATCGCGATCGGTGACGATCAGGTCGGCGAGGTAACCTTCCTCGACGGCGCCGGCCTGGCCGGCCAGGCCGACCAGGCGCGCGGCCTCGGACGTGCCGGCCCGTACCGCCTGGAGAGGGCTGAGACCCGCGTCGGTGAGGAACTCCATCTCGCGGACCGCCACGACGGTGTCCTCGATGGGCTCGCCCGGCGGGTAGTCGGTACCGGCGAGCATGGTGATGCCGGGCGCGCCGGGGTCGTCCGGGTCGGCGATGCCTGCCGCGACCGCCCGCCGGATGCTGTCCAGGTGGCCGGGGCCGACCTCCACCGCCCGCTCGATCTGCCAGGGCGTGAAGCTGTGCTCGGCCATCCAGTCGGGGCAGCGGGTGACGCACAGGGTCGGGGTTAGGAACACCCGCCGGTCCGCCATCAGCTTGGCCGTGTCGTCGTCCAGGTCGTAGGCGTGCTCGTAGCCGCGAACTCCGGCGGCGAGCGCCTCGCGGATCGCCGAGCCGGCGCCGGCGTGCGCGGTCACGTAACTGCCGTGCTCCTCGGCGGCGCGGACCACGGCCCGCATCTCCTCGACGGTCATCTGCGCGCCGGTGAACGACTCGCCCTGGTGGGCGATGCCACCGGTGATGAAGATCTTGATCAGGTCGGCGCCCGCGTCCAGCTCCTGCCTGGCCGCGCGCAGGAAGCCGTCGTGCCCGTCGGCGTAGGAGCAGTCGGCGCCCTTGCCGTGGCCGCCGGTGGTGGAGATGGCCCGGCCCGCTCCGACGATTCGCGGCGCGGCCACCCAGCCCTGGTCGGCGGCGGTGCGCACCAGCAGGTCGGCGCGGTTCTGCTCGTGCACGCAGCGGATCGTGGTGACCCCCGCGACGAGGGCGTCCTGTGCCCGGGACAGCGCGCGCAGCGCGCTCAGCCCGGGGCTCTCCGACTCGTCGGTGGCGGAGAAGGGGTAGAGCACCGACAGGTGGGTGTGCACCGAGATCAGGCCGGGCATCAGGTACCTGCCGCCCAGCTCGACGGTCTCTGCTCCCGGGGGCGGGGCGTCCGTCGTGATCTTCTCGATCCGGCCTGCCGCGACGAGCACGTTGGCGTTCCTGCGGATCCGTCCCGATCGGACGTCCACGACGTGCCCACCGGTCAACCAGAGGGTCTCGGGCTCCGACGTGGGCCGCAGTCGAGGTGATGTCAGCACCGCTTACTCCTTCTGTCCTGGTGGTTTTCCTGCTCTGGGCCGTTGTCTTCCTGACTTCGCCGCTCCATCAGCCGGCCGGGACCGAGGTCGGAGACGTCGACCGGCGGCGGCTTCCCCTCGATCAGGCAGCGCAGCGTCTCCCCCCACAGCGGGGCGAAGCTGAAGGCGTAGGTGCCTCCCGCCACGTAGAACCCGGGGGCGCCGGGTACCTCGCCGATCACCGGCATCTCGTCGGGCGTGGCCGCGAGCGGCCCGGCCCACATCCGCAGCAGCCGCAGGTCCCGGATGAACGGCAGCACCCGGACCGCCAGCGCGACGTTGCCGACCAGGCTGTCCAGGCTGGTGGCGCTCCGGCCGGCCAGGTCCATGCGCAGGGCCGGCCAGCCGCCGCCGATCAGCAGGTTGCCCGCGGCGACCTGCTTCACCGACAGTCCCTCGCCGATGTGCTGGACCAGGTGGGACATGGTGGCCGAGGAGCGCACGGTGGCGTGCATCTGGATCGCCACGGGTGTCATCCGCAGCGTGATACCGGCCAGCGCCGCGATCTCCCCCAGCCAGGGCCCCGCGACATCGACCACCACGGGGGTGTCCACCACCTGCTCGGCGGCGCCTCGCCCGGCGACCACCCGCCAGCCGTCGCCGTTGCGAGTGATCCGCCGGACCGGCGCGAACGCCACGGTCCGGCCGCCGTGTCTGGCCGCCGAGTCCAGGTAGGCGGGGGTGACCTTCAGCGGGTTGGCGTAGCCGTCCAGTTCACACCAGGTGGCGGCGGCCACCGTCGGTCCGAGAAGGGGAAGCGCGGCCCGCGCGGCGTCCCCGTCGAGGATCTCGGTGTGTATCCCGGCTGCGGCCTCCCATTCGTGCTTGTCGCGCAGTTCCTGGCACTGCTCCTCGGTCTCCGCGACGGTGAAGCCACCGGTGCGGCGGACCTCCACCGAGGTCTCCAGCTCCTCCTCCAGCGTCTCCCAGCGGTCGCTCGCGGCACGCTGCAGCGGTAGGAACCGCGCGCTGTCCAGCGGTACCCTCTGACCGGGGCGCCTGGTGTGCACGGCCTGCATGTGCAGATTGCCGGCGGTGGTGCCGGAGCCCTCCCTGCCCGGGGCACCTCGTTCGAGGACGAGCACCCGATGGCCGCTGCGGGCCAGGTGGCTCGCCACCGAGGCGCCGAGCACCCCGGCTCCCACGATCACCGCGTCCGCGGTCCGCGTGCTCATGCGTCGCCTTTCTGCGATTCCGGTCCGGCCAGCTCCAGCAGCGTGGTGAGAGGAACGGGGCGCACCGGCAACCGGGAGGGGAAGACCTGCACCCGTGATTCGCCCGCGCCCTGGTCGGGCGCGACGGACCTGACCAGTCCCGCCACCGCGAATCCGCACTCCCGGCCCTGGCAGGGGCCCATTCCCGCGCGGGTCCAGGCCTTGGTCGCATTGAGGTCGCCGTCGGCGCTTCCCGTGGCGGTGGTGCGGATCTCCTCCGCGCGGACCGCCTCGCAGCGGCAGACCATGGTGTCGGCGGGCAGCGCGGGCGCCAGCGTGGCGAGCAGCGCCGCCGGGTCCGGGTAGAGGGAGTCGGTCAGCGCGGTGAAACGTGCCAGACGGCGCCTGGCCGACACCACTCGCCGCGCCTCGGACACCGGCACGGTCACACGGGTCTCACGGGCCAGGATGTCGTGCGCGGCGGCGAGCCCTCTGGCCCTCGCCGCGTGCACCCCGCCGATCCCCGCCGCCTCGCCCACCACGTACACGTCGGCCCGGGAGGCGCGTCCCGCCGCGTCGGTCACCGGCACCGCGTCCCCGCTCGCCGCGTCGATCCGCACCTCGCAGCCCAGCATGCGGGCCAGGTCGGTCTGGGGACGGAAGCCGTACCCGACGCAGAGCGCGTCCACCTCGACGGTGCGGACCGGGCGCGTGGGCCTGGCCGCGGCGGCGAGTGTCACCGAGGAGACCCGGTCGCGGCCGTCGGCGCGGAGCACGACGGTCTCCTGCCAGATCGGCACCCGGGCGCGGGCCAGCCGCGCGGCGTAGGAGGCCAGTTCGCGCAGTCGCGCGGGGTGGCCGAGCGTGCCCAGCGCCCGCAGGCTCGGCCGGTACGGCCTGCCCGCCTCGGCGATGCCCGCCACGCTCACGCCGAGTTCGATCAGCGAGCAGGCGACCGGCAGCAGGAACGGCCCGGAACCGGCCAGGACGACCCGGTCCCCGATGGTGGTGTGGTCGCTCGCGGCCAGGTGCTGGGCGAAGCCCGGGGTGGTCACTCCGGGAAGCTGCCAGCCGGGGAAGGGAAACACCCGCTCGAAGGCGCCGGTCGCCAGCACGAGACGGCGGGCGCGCAACCGCACCGGATGTTCGGCGGCGTCGGAGGCGAGCAGCGTGCGCCCGTCGTCGTCCACGCCCCAGACCAGATGGCCGGTACGGCACTCGACGCCGGCCGCGCGCACCTGGTCGATCAGCCGGCCGCCCTCGGGCCGATGGTCGCCCCAGTGCCTCGCCACCGCGGGCGCGGGCCGCCGGTAGTACTGCCCGCCCAATTCCGGCTGCTCGTCGAGGATCGTCACGGCCAGCCCCGCGGAAGCGAGGCGGGCCGCGGCGCTGAGCCCCGCAGGACCACCGCCGACGATCACGACATCCCGTTCGACGACCTCGCCGTACACGGCCGTGCCGCGCTCAGCGGTCATGCGGAACCTCTCCCCCTGCGGCCGTCTCGACCCGCATTCCGGCATAGATCTTGGTGATGCAGGCACGGACCCCCGGACGCCCGTCCACGGTCACCTCGCACTCGAAACACACGCCCATCCCGCAGAACGGGCCGCGCGGGTCGCCGCCCACCGGATTGCGTCGCAGGCTCCACCGCCGCTCGCCGACGAGGACCGCAGCGAGGCTGATGCCGTCGACGGCCCGCACGGAATCGCCGTCGACGACGATCTCCGTTCGCGGAGCCCGGCCGGGGCCGGCCTGCCGACCGGTGCGGTTCCGCTCCGTCGTCATCGCCCGGCCCGCCCCAAGGCGGTGCCCCCGGCGTCCCCGGAAAGGGCTTCGACGAGGCCTGACTCCTTCAGCACGGCGCCGATCGCGTCGAGCCTCTCCGGATCCGCGATCGGCAGGAGCGGCGGGCGGACGTGCCCGCCCGGCTGGCCGAGCATCGCCATGGCCGCCTTGAGCTGGGCGATGGGCGCGCCGTACACGCCGCTGTAGTCGGGATTGATCAGCCGGGAGGAGAGCCCCGCGTACCGGTCGACCCAGCCGCGCGCCGCCTCGCGATCCCCCGCCGCGACCGCCTCGTAGTAGGGGACGGCGAACGGGGCGCCCATGCCGCCGCCGTCGATGTTCCCGTCCCCGCCCAGCTCAAGCAGCACGGCTAGGCCACGCCGGTGCAGGAAGCTGCCGAACACCCGAACCCGGTCGCTCACCTCCTCCACGGTGCCGAGCATCCGCAGCCAGTCACCGGTGCTGTCCTTGATGGCGACCACGTTGTCCAGGTCGGCCAGTCTGGACATCAGACCGGCGTGGGCGGAGATATCGACAGCCACCCCGCGCGGCCAGTTGTAGACCATGAACGGCAGCTCCGTCGCGGAGCTGACCTCCCGGTAGAAGGCGAGGATGTCCTCGGGCCCCGGGTGCACGTACGGCGGGGGCGTCGCGAGCACGCCGTCCGCGCCCGCCTCGGCGGCGTGCCTCGCGAACCCGATCGCCTCCTCGGCGGTGTACGCCGTGACACCAACGACCACCGGGACCCTGCCGGAGAGCTCGGACACCGCGATCTCGGCGACCCTGCGGCGTTCGGCCGCGCTCTGGCTGAACCACTCACCGGTGCTCCCGTTGACCAGGACCCCGTGCACGCCCTGGGCGGTGTAGAGCCTGAGCAGCGCGCGCCACGCGTCCTCGTCCAGCCCGCCTTCGCTGGTGAAGGGGGTGGGCGCGGCCGGCCAGTAGCCGCGCCAGGTGACGTCGTCGCGGTCCATGGAACCCCCGTAGATCAATGTTGTAGTCATTTTTTGGGATCGCTTGCATTAGGTTGCAGCACTCGGGAGATTCAGGTCAAGGCCGAAAACTGTTTTTAACCTGGGCAAATTTCTCATCACCGCACCAAGAGTCCACGATCTTGTGGCAAAATCTCCCCTCGGATGGGATCGATCCCAGAAAGAAGGACGATGGCGATCACGCTGAAGGACGTCGCCGCCGCGGCCGGGGTGTCACGCAGCACGGCTTCCCGCGCACTCAGCGGCTCACCGCTGATCGCTCCGGAGACCCGGGTGGCGGTGAAGGAGATCGCGGAACGGATGGGCTACCGCCCCAACCGCGCGGCCAGCGCACTGCGTTCCAAGCAGTCTCATGTCGTGGGACTGGTGCTGAACAACCTCATCAACGCGTCCTTCCACACCATCGCCGAGGTCGTGCAGCGTCGCGCCGCAGCCGAGGGCTACCAGGTGATGCTCTGCATCACCGACGCGGACCCCCGGCGGGAGGAGTCCTTCCTCCGGACCCTCGCCGCACACGGGGTGGACGGGCTGATCATGATAGGTACAGGCAAGAACACAGCCATGGCCAACGCGCTGCTCGCCGAGGGCATCGGAGTCGTCAACGTCATCCGCGCCGCCGCCGAGAGCGCCGCGCCGTCGGTGCTCGCCTCCGACCGCGAGGGCGCCCACGCGGCCACCTCACACCTGCTCGATCTCGGTCACGAGCGGATCGGCTTCATCGGCGGCCTGCTGAGCGCCAACTCCGGCCTGGAGAGGTTCGCCGGCTACGAGCAGGCGCTGAGGGAACGCGGGCATCAGGTCGACGAGTCACTCGTCGAACGCGGGCCGTTCGACTCCGCCTTCGGCTCCCAGGCGACGGAGCGGCTGCTGCGCCGCAACCCGGAGATGACGGCGCTGTTCGCCGCGAACCACGAGGCCGTGTTCGGCATGCTGCCCACCCTCGTCGGCGCGGGCATCGTCATTCCCGAGCAGCTCTCGCTGATCTGCTACGAGGACATCCCCTGGCTGCGCTGGTGGCAGCCGCCCATCACCGTCGTCGACAACGGGGCGAGTGAACTCGGAGATCTCGCCATGAACCTGCTGCTCCAGCAGATCGAACGGACCGACCGGTCGACGGCTCCCGTACGCACCGGGCGGGCGGGCCGGGCCTACCGGGTAGGCGCCCAACTCGTCCTGCGCTCGTCCTGCGCGAGGCCGCCCGCCGGGTAGGCCCGGGACCGGGCACCCGGCGGCCACCGCGGACCGGTCCGCGGGAGGATTTCCCTGGAAAACGGCGAACGCGCTCTTCGTCGACACGCAAGACCCGCGACAAGGACCCGCCGCCGTGTCGTCGGCGTCGGTCCCGGTCTTGGTCTCTCGGTCTTGGTCTCAGTCGGGATGCTGCGAGGTCGCGGCCTCGGGGCGCAGGTCGGCGAGGCTCAGCTGGTGCGCGGGCTCCTCGGGCAGGACGATCCGGCGCGTGGGGACGAGATCCGGTCCGACGTGGAGCAGTTCGCCGGGTTCCATCGGGCTCCATCCGGGATGGTCGTCCATGTGCTCGCTCGCGACCACGTAGGCGGGGGCGCCGACGAGGTCGCGGGAGCGGACGCGGATACGGCCGTCGGTGCCGCTCTGGTCGAGGTGCCGGCCACCGTGGCACCCGCCCGCGGCACGCTGGAGCACGTACAACCGGTGGGTGTCGGGATAACGCAGCGCCCACAGATCCCGCGGGGTGGTGAGAACCAGGTTGAGGCCGTAGATGGGCAGGTGCTGGGCGACCCAGCGGGCCGCGGCCTCGATACCGGCGGCGACGTCGCCGCCGTGCGCCCTGGTCTCACGGGTGATCAGCGCGAAGAAGCGTTCGGAGTCGGTCTCCCCCTTGACGAGCTTTCGATCCTCGCCCAGTTCCGCGTCGAGGTCGTCCAGGCCCTCGACCACCCCGTTGTGCGCGAAGAGCCGCCCGTCCTGCAGGAAGGGATGCGTGTTGCGTCTCTCCAAGCCGCCGGTGGAGGCGAAACGTACGTGGGCCACGAAGGTGGTGGATTCCACCTCCTTCGCCTCCTCGGCGAAACACCGGTCCCGGTAGGCGGCGATGGGCGCCTTGTGCACCTCCGGGGTGCCGTCGGCGTCGAAGTACCCCAGACCGGTCCCGTCGGGGTCGCGGTGGCTCTGCTCGCTGAGGCTGTCCGGCGCGTCCAAAAGCCAGAAGGTGGCACGCGTACGCCGAGGCGCGCTGCTCAGACCGAACAAACGGCACATCTCACCGTCTCCTTCTCATTCGTCCTTCGCCCACGCCGCCCTCCCCCGGCCGACGCGAGCGCCTGCGCACACCCTCAGCCGTGGTGTCGGTGTCTCTTCCCTGCGCCGTGCGCGAAGCCTCCGGCGTCATCGGCGGTGCGGTGCCCGCCTTGCGCCTCCAGGCGGGGCAGGACCCTGCGCAGGTCCTCCATCAACAGATCGGCCAGGTCGTGGCTGAAGCCGTTGCGGACGACGACGCGCAGTACCGCCAGGTCCGTACGGTTCTCGGGAAAGGTGTAGGCGGGCACCAGCCAGCCGCGCTCGCGCAGCGCGGCGGAGACGTCGAAGACCGTGAAGCCGTCGACTCCCTCACGTACCCGGAAGGCGAACACCGGAGCCTCGCCGCCGTCGGTGAGCAGCTCGAAGTGGTCCAGCCCGGCGATCTCCCCGGCCAGGCGGGTCGCCACGTCCCGGCAGGTCCGCTGCACCCGGCGGTAGCCGTCGAAGCCCAGCCGCAGGAAGTTGTAGTACTGCGCGACCACCTGGGCGCCCGGCCGGGAGAAGTTCAGCGCGAAGGTCGGCATGTCCCCGCCGAGGTAGTTGACGCGGAAGACCAGATCGTCGGGGAGCGCCTGGGAGTCGCGCCACAGCACCCAGCCCACCCCCGGCATCACCAGCCCGTACTTGTGTCCGGAGGTGTTGATCGACGCCACCCGTGGCACCCGGAAGTCCCAGTGCAGGTCCGGATCGAGGAAGGGCGCGATCATCGCGCCGGAGGCGCCGTCCACGTGGATCGGCACGTCGAGTCCGGTGCGGGCCTGCAGGTCGTCCAGGGCCGCGGCGATGTCGGCGACGGGCTCGTAGCTGCCGTCGTAGGTCGAACCCAGGATGGCCACGACCCCGATGGTGTTCTCGTCGCACCGCTCGACGGCGGTCTGCGGGCTCAGGTGGTATCGATCGCCCTCCATCGGCACGTAGCGGGGTTCGATGTCGAAGTAGTCGGCGAACTTGTCCCAGCAGATCTGTACGTTGACGCCCATGACGAGATTGGGCCGGTCGTCTGGGCGGCCCTCCGCACGGCGCCGCTGCCGCCAGCGTCGCTTGAGCGCCAGGCCCCCCAGCATGGCCGCCTCGCTCGACCCGGTCGTCGAGCAGCCCGTCGCGCGATGAGGATCCTCTGCGTGCCAGAGCCTGGCGAGGATGTCCACGCACCGCGTCTCCAGCTCCGCGGTCTGTGGATACTCGTCCTTGTCGATCATGTTCTTCTCGACGCACTCGGCCATCAGCCTCAGTGCCTGCGGCTCCGCCCAGGTGCTCACGAACGTCGCGAGGTTCAGCCGCGCGTTGCCGTCCAGCATCAGCTCGTCGTGAACCAGCTGGTAGGCCGTCTCCGGCTCCATCTCCCCTGCCGGCATGGCGTGGCGCGGGACCCGCAGGGGCTCCCGGCTGAAGATCGGATTGATCTCCAGATCCCGGCTTCCACGCCCGGTGTGACCTGGCCGCCTCAGAGGCATCGTCCACGTCCTTCCCCAGCTGATCAAACCGCTGTGAGCTGGGGTTTTCCCCTTGAACGGGGTACCCAGGCCACCGCCGCGCGACACCCTCGCCGCAGTGGCCCCGCCGAGACCTCACCGCCTGACCGAAGAACCGTGACCGTTGATCGGGGCCGTTGTCCGTGTCCGTGGGCCGGGACCATACGTCGGGAACGTGCGTCGGGAACGTGCGTCGGGAACGTGAAAGCAGATCGACGGATCGGGTGATGAGGGATGACCGCTGATCGCGTCCGAAGGGTTGCACATGACGGGAAGACCATCGTGACCACGATGTCCTGGACCGATCATCCAGCGGACGACGCCGAGGTCCTCCGGCTCTCCCTCGTCGAGTCCGAGCGGTTCAGCGCGATCTTCGACCTCCACTTCCACGAGATCCACCGCTACGTCGCGCAGCGACTCGGCGCCGACAGCGCGGAGGACGTCGTGGCGGAGACGTTTCTCACCGCGTTCCGCAAGCGGGCGCTCTACGACCCGTCGCGCGCCGGCGTGCGGGCCTGGCTGTACGGGATCGCGACCAACCTCATCGGCAAACAACGTCGCGTCGAGGTGCGCACGCTACGCGCGCTCGGGCGCCACGGCCCGGACCCCGACTCGCCGGGACACGAGGAACAGGTCGCGGCGCGGGTCAGCGCGGAGAGCCTGCGGCCGAGCCTGGCGACGGCGCTGGCCGGGCTCCACCGGCGAGACCGCGACGTCCTCCTCCTGGTGGCCCTGGCCGGGCTCAGCCACGAGGAGATCTCCGGTGCCCTCGGCATCCCGTACGGGACCGTCGGGTCACGCCTGAACCGGGCCAGGAGAAAACTGCGCGCCGCGCTGGGTGGCACCAACCCCATGCTCGAACCCGAGGAGACCGATCGTGGATGAGCTGGAGAAGGTTCGCGAACTGTACGGCGAGCCGCGGCCCGACCCGTTTCTCAAGGCCAGGGTGTTCGGGCGGTTGCAGGCCGAACCCCGGCGCCGCCGGTGGTTGCCGTGGACGGTCGCGCTGACCGGCCTCGCCACCGCCATGACCGTGGTCCTGATCGTGGCCGTGCTCGTTCCGACGACGACGGCGGACCGGGCCCCCGAGATCTCCGGGCGGTCGGTCCTTCTCGCGGCGGCGACCAGGGCGGAGGCGGACCCCGCGACGACGGGAGCGTACTGGCGCGTCAAAAAGTCGCACCGCAGGACACGCCCGGAGCCGCTGGGAAAGGGGCAGAACCGCTACCGGGTGGTGGAGTCGTGGCTCACCGAGCAGTGGGCCGCCGAGGACGGCAGGATCTGGGCCGGTTCGCGGACGCTGGGGGCGCGTCCGGGAAGCGCGGCCGACAGCGAGGCGTGGCGCCGCGACGGGTCTCCCAGTGAGTGGGCGGGCGTGGCCCCGTCCTGGAGTTCTTCGGGAGGAGAAACCCTGTCCTCGTCGCCAGGTGAGGGCCTGCTCAAGCCCGTCACCGGCAGGACGGCCTTCAGCGTGGCCGGTCGGGACATGACCTTCGAGCAGATCCGGGAGCTTCCGGCCGACCCCGCCGCGCTGAAGGACCGGATCTCCTCGATGGTGCGAGGTGCGCCGCGCGGTTCGGACAGCGGCGTCCTGGCGGACGCGCTCAGCGGTCTGCTGTGGAGCAAGCCGTCGTCGCCCGAGGTGCGGGCGGCCGCCTATCGTGCCCTGGCGGAGCTGCCGAACGTCCGCTACCTGGGCACGGCGCGGGACGAGCGGGGCAGGAAGGGTGCCGCGTTCTCCTTCACCGTGCGGACCTCCCCGACCGCTCCCGCCCTCGTCCAGCGGACGCTGATCATCGATGTCGCCAGTTCCCGGGTGCTGTCCTCGACCGATGCGGGCGGGCCCGGAGAGGAGGAGGTCGAGGTGGTCCTGGAGGCGGGCTGGACGGACGACAAACCCGCCCCTCCCTCACTCCCGTAACCCGCCCGATCACCGTCTCCCCAGCCCACCGGACGCCCCCGGGGCGGTCACCGTCTCCACATCTCCGTAGCCAACCGGACGTCCCGGGCCTCGCCCGACCGGTCACGTCTCCTTGACCCACCGGCCGTCTTCAGGCTGCGCCGGCCCTCCCGCAGCTCACCGGTTCTCTTCGGGCTGCGCGGAAACGGCCCGGCCATCCCGGTGTACGACCGTTCGCGGGCTCGTGAGGACGTCCGCACCTCACCCTTTGGAGCGATCACGTGTTTCAGCGCGCCCGCAGGGCCCTCGGCCTGGTCACGAGGCGTCCCGCCCCGTCATCCCCCGTGCCCCAGGACGGCCCGGTCGTCTATCCTGCCGGGTGGTTCCCAGCGATCAAGGTTGACGAGGTCATGCGGGGCCGGGTCGCGTTCGTCGGCCTGCCCCCCGCCGACCTGGGCTCGGACATCGACTGGCGCGCCGACCCGTACGGCAACCGTTCCTGGGCGCTGAACCTCCACGCGCTGAGGTGGATGGGCCGCCTGGTCGGGGAGTACGAGCGGTCGGGCAGGCAGGAGTGTCTCACCCGCGCCACGGAGATCGCCGGCGATTGGGTAAGGAAGAACCCTCGCGGCGGGATCGGGGTCAGTCCCTGGGCCTGGGCCGAGCATCCGGTCGCACTGCGCGCACCGGCGCTGGTCTGTCTCAGCGCGCACGTACGCGCCACCTGGCTGTTCGACAGCCTGGCCGAGCACGGCGGGATCCTGTCCGACCCCGCGCTCTATCGTCAGGGCCACAACCACGGTCTGGACCAGGACATCGCGCTGCTCGCGGTCGGCTGCCGTCTCCGGCGGGAACGATGGAGGGACCTGGCCGTCCGGCGGATGACCGAGTCGGCGGAACTCTCCATCGACGCGCAGGGGGCGCTGCACGAGCAGGCCCCGAGATACGGCCTCTACGTTCACCGGCGGCTGGGGGCGGCTCTGGAGGCGATCGGGAGGAGCGGGGTCGCGGTCCCCGCGAGCCTCGCCGCGCGGCGGACATCGCTGGAGGCGTACGTCAGCCACGCCACCCAGCCCGACGGCCGTCTGGTGCCGATCGGTGACAGCCCCGCCGACACACGCCCGGAGGGTTTCCCGCACGAGACGGACACGGTGAAGGTGTTCGACGGCGGCTACGCCTTCGGCAGGACGGCGTGGGACGACCCGCGATCCGCCCACTACTCGATCAGGTTCGGCCCCGGACGCCGCCTGCACGGCCACGAGGACCATCTGGGCGTCACCTACCACGCCCACGGCCGGGACATCCTGGTGGAGGCGGGCTTCCACTCCTACGAGAGGACGGCCTACCGGGAGTGGACGACCTCCCCCGAGGCGCACAACGTTCCCGTCGTCGTGGGCGCCACCTTTCACGAGGGTACGGCGACCCGCCTCGTGAACTCGTTCGTGGAACGCACCCGCCAGTCCTACACGCTCGCCGACGACGCGTACGGCGTCCGGCGCACACGATCGATCCTGGTCTGCCACGGCACCGATCTGATGGCCGTACTGGACACGGTCCCCGCCGGGTCGGCGCTGCGCAACCTGTGGCACCTCGGCCCCTCGCTCAGGGTCGTCTCCAGCCGCGACGGCAGGGTGGTGCTGGCCGACGGGAGCCTGCGCGTGACGCTGCTGCAACTCACGATGCCCTCCCTCCGGCCGATCGGCGGCCAGGAGGTGCGCCCCTGCGCGATCTCGACCGGCTATCTCAAAAAGGCCGACACGGTGACGGTGCTCTCTCCCCCCGCCGCCTCCCTGCTGACCTTGATCGTCCCCGGCGCCGAAGATCCGGAGATCAGCCTCTCCGAGGGAAGGGTGACCGTCCGCACCCCCGGCGGCCCCGTCTCCTTCACGCCCTCACTCGACCGTCCCTGACCGGTACCGCGCCCTGTCCGAGACCGGCCTCTGGGGGAGTGATCATTATGGCGGCCGAGCCTAATCGCCCCAACAGGTACCGACCGCACAAAAAGATCGGCATACCAATGCCGGATACGCGATCCAGAAGGGCCCGCACACAGAAACGCCTGATGCGAGGCTCTTTTCCATGTAAATCTGATCGCGTGCATCCAATCACAACTCTCCCCGCCGCCATTCCGCCCGGCGAAGCAGCCGCCGAACCGGCGGTACACCCCCTCATAATCCTCGCAGGCCTCCTGATCATCGGATATCTCATCTCCTGCGCATTTCATCCATACATGAGATGTAAAACCTGCAACAGGTCAAAAGAATCGCATTCCACAACTTTCAAGGGCGCATTTGGTAAATGCCGTGATTGTAATGGAAAGGGACATCACATACGGCGAGGCGCGCGGTTCCTCGGACGGAAGGAGTGACCGGATCGCCCGCGACGTCCCATAAGACGAGATGCCCGCCCTGGGAGGGAAACTCAAAACACGTCGGGTCCAGGCGAAGTCGCCTGGACCCGACGTCCGTCATCGGCTAGCGGGTGGTCATGCCCTGGTCCATCTCTGGGTGGCCTGGCCGTTGCACGTGGCGACGGTCACGGCGGAGGTGTTGCCGGTGCCGGTGACGTTGAGGCAGAGGTTGTTGGCGCCGCTGGTCACGGTGCCGTTGGAGTTGAAGGTCCACTGCTGGTTGCTGTTGGTGTGGCAGTCCCACAGTTGCACGCGGGTGCCGGAGCCGGCGTTCGTGGGTGAGTCCAGGCACTTGCCGAGGGTCTGGAGTCTGCCGGAGTCGTGGCTGAAGAGCTGGTTGGGGTTGGTGTGGCAGTCGTAGATCTGCAACTGGGTGCCGTTGGCGCTGGCGCTGTTGGGCGAGTCGACACAGCGTCCGGCGCCCTCGTTGCGCAGGCGGAAGCTGGTCGTGGGGGTCGGGGTGGGAGTCGGCGTCACCGTCGGGGTGACGGTCGGGGTGGGCGTCGGGTTGGGCGTGGAGGTGCTCTGGAACTGGGAGACGAACTTCCACACCTCCCCCTTGGTCCAGGTTTGGGCGCCGTTCTCGGTGTAGGTCCCGTCCACCGGGGCGGGCGTGTGACCGTTGTCGTACGCGGCCCAGACGACGGGGTATCCGGCCCGGCACCCCGAGTAGGCGGTGACGACGTGCCCTCGGCTGCCCGAGCCCGGCTCAGGCGGGTTCTGCGCGGTACAGCCGTTGTTGCGGACGAACCTGTCCCGCAGCGCCCGCCCCTGCGAGATGTTGAGGACGCTGTCGGTGATGCCGTGCAGTCCCATGTACGCGATGGGCTGGGAACCGTCGCTGCATCCGCTGAGCTGCGCGCCGGCGAACACCGCGACCGCGCGGAAGACATTCGCGCGGCTGCAGGCGAGGGAGAAGCTCATGCCGCCGCCGTAGCTGAACCCCATGGCGAAGCGCAGCGAGGGGTCGACACAGAGATCGGCCTCCACCCGCCGCATGATGTCGTCGAAGAGGGTGACGTCCTCGCCGTTGGAGTTGGCCCAGCCGTTGTTGAGGCCCTGCGGCGCGATGAAGATCGCGGTGTTGTTCGACAACTGCCGCTGCCCGTAGTAGGACCAGGAGGCCCCGCTGCTTCCACCGGAGTCGACGTCGTTCATGGTGCCGTTCAGCCAGTGGATGCCGAAGATCAGGCGATAGGGGTTGTTGTTGTTGTAGTTCGCGGGAATTCGCAGAATGAAGCTGCGATTCTTTCCGCTGGACTGAATGGTGTGCGTTCCGCTGCTCAGCGTCGGGTTCTTTCCACATCCCGCGGTTCCCGCGAATGCGGCGGCGGACGCAGAGCTCCCTGCACTGCTGCCGCTGCTCATCGCCGCGTGCCCCGTCATCAGGACGACAGCCGCCGCGAGCGCCACGGCCCCGAGGATGGACCTATGCTTCAACATTTGCGCTTCCCTCTGGCTGTAGGGACCGGGCCGACGATAAAGACATGTTCTGCGTTCCTCTCCATCAGCGGCATCCAATTCCTGGAGTTGTTAAACCGGAATCGAATTGTGAGCGCTAACGTTCACCAGAACTCATCGGTATGCCGCTTGCACGCCGTAGGGGGTGTAGTGCAAGGGAGCAAATACGACCCGATTGCGGATGTCAAGTAACTTGCTTCGCAGCCCTCGGACGCCGAGCCTGCCAGGCACGCGCTTACGCGCGCTGGCCAGGGAAAGGTTCGCGCCCACCCTCTGCCTCACAGGATGAAACTTTCGCAGTGAGGAGGTCGACCCGCGCGCCGGATGGAGGGCACCGACCCTCAAGTATGATCATGGAATGCCGCTGTCACGTGCATTATGTTCCGCTCAGAAGTTTCGGCAGAATTCCGATAGTTTCGGCACTCATTCGGCGCGATCAACCACCGAAAGCCGACGACCGTTGACAGCCGAACGATCAGAGAACACCTCGGACCGCGCAAGTGCGGGTCACGGATGCTCTTGTCATGACCATGAGGGGTAGCGCGGGCGGGACTCGATCATCACCTGATGACGGTACGAACCAGAGGTGAACATGGCTCACGGATAGGCGAGGTTACGCATGATCAAGCATGGGCCACCTCGCTCACCGTGAGCGCACGACCGCCCGGATTCTCGATCCTCGGGCGCAACCGCGGCCTCCGGGGGCCGATGATCGTCCGGTGGCGTTTGGCCTGTCAGGCGCGGTCGTGGAGAGTGACCTGGTAGCCGTCGGGGTCGGCGAAGGTGAATGTCCGGCCGAAGGGGCCGTCGATCGGCGCGGAGACGATGGTGTGACCGTCGGCGACGAGAGCATCGTGAATGGCCTGGACGTCTGTGGCGTGGAGCCAGATCGCGGCGCCGATGCCGGGCTGAGCGACGGATGCGAGATCGGTGCCGGGAACGACGTCGCGGAGTGCGAACGCGATCGGCTTCGTCTCGAAGACGACGGCGTGTGGAGGTCCGGCCTGTGAGCGAACGAGGCCGAGGTACCGCTCGTAGAACGCCCGCGAAGCGTCGAGGTCGCGCGCTTGGAGCGAGATGAAGTCGGGGCCGGTGACGGGCATGACGATGCTCCTTCTTTACGTGTCAGTATTCTGACACGGGTTAATCTATGTCAGAATACTGACATGAGTCAAAACGGTGTCGGCGTCGACCTGGAGACGTCACTGGGCTACCTGCTGAAAGAGGCGTCGAGCACGCTCCGCGCAGCCATGGAGGAGGTACTGCGGCCGCTCGGGATGAGCGTGACGCACTACTCCTGCCTCGAGCTGCTGGCTCAACGACCGGGCTTGTCGAACTCCGAGCTCGCACGGGGCGCGTTCGTGACACGGCAGACGATGAACGTGCTGCTCCAGACGCTGGAACGAGAGGGCCACGTGACCAGGCCCGCGAAGGCACCCGTCGGAAAGGTTCTTCCCACACGGCTCACGCCTCGCGGCCGGCGGAGCCTCGAGAAGGCGACCGTAGCGGTCCGGTCCGTCGAGGTCAGAATGCTGGCCGGCATGACCGAGACCGAGCAGTCAGACGCGTTCCGGATCCTGCAGAGCATGATCCATTCCCTGCGCGATGACAACGACGGCTCATAGCTCCTTCCCCGGCACACGTCTCATCGCGCTCGGGCAGGAGGGCAGCCGAGCGTGAAAATCCATGCGGGCGACCTCGAAAACGACGGACCCCGGCTACACCGGCGTCTGCGAGCCGCTATCTGCGTCGTGTTCACACAGCGCCGAACGCCTCCCAACGGCAGGCCGGCGTCGGTTTTCGCCGCTTCGAGAGCTTCGTGGTAGCCGGACCGGTTCGCCGCCACCGTGGACAGCCGGACCCTCTGAGTGCGAACACACAGGTCAGAGGCGCTTTTTCAGGTGGTCACGGAGGGTAGGGCGGGCGGGACTCGAACCCGCGACCCAGGGATTATGAGTCACGGACTCAAAGATCCCCGATCATACTCTCTGCCAGCGATAACGCCTCTCGCGATACGCGGCCAGCAACTCTTTCGGCACATATTCGGCACGCCACTCCCGATCGCGGGCGAATCGGTGCGCGCTCACAGACAGTGCGGCGCCTCCGTTCTTCCAGAAGAAGCGGAGGCGCCGCGGACGTGGCTCAGTGTGAGCGTCGCTCCTGCCATGGCTGTGGCCCGCAGGCCCTGCAGCCGAGAGCCAGGTCAGTCCATTCCGCCGTGATGATCCTGTTAATCTCGATCACATCGTCAGAGCAGCGGCAACGGGGACACCACACATCTGAGCGTTTCGGATCACGTCGTGACACATTTCACCCCTTTGACGAGACGGCTTCGCCCCGGCTCCTCTGCAGAGGAGCCAGCGCCCCGAGCATTTCGGCGCCTCACCGGGGGTGGACGGTCGCTCACTCAGGCGCCGAGCTACTCAGGATGAAAATCTTCGGAATGTATCCGACCCCCTCGTCGCGACCATCGTGCCACCGAAGATTTGCCATTGGCCACTCCAGTAAGGAGAGCGTCATCGAGCGGCCATAGCACCATTTAGCAGGAAAAACACCACAGTGAACGTATTTCATCCTGATTCGCGGGCTTGGAGAGCGAAGATGGCTTTGATGAGCTGACCTGCGCGAAGGGGGCAACAGCGTAGTTTCCGCAGG